>CAUYYY010000001.1:0-26959 GCA_963577165.1 Planctomycetota bacterium
TTGACCTCGCTTTGAACCCCGATGCACAACGAGGTAAAAATTTGATTACCAAGATTTCCGGCAAACTGGTTTCACTGGCCGACAACACGCTGACCCTGGCGATCGACCACTTGGAATACGAGATTCTGATTCCCGAGTTCACGCGCCGCCAGTTGCAGAGTCACGAGGGCGAGGAGATCAGTCTGCACACGATTCAATACCTCGAAGGGAATCCCATGCAGGGACGGCTCGTGCCGCGGCTGGTCGGATTCTTGAATCCGTTGGAGCGAGAGTTCTTCGAAATGTTTTGTTCGGTCGACGGCGTCGGCGCCAAGAAGGCGCTCCGTGCGATGGTCCGGCCGGTGCAGGAAGTCGCCGCCACGATCGAGGACCAAGATGCCAAGGGACTTTCGGCCTTGCCCGGCATCGGGCCGGCCACGGCCGAACGGATCATCGCCAAGCTTCGCCGCAAAGTGCCGAAATTCGCGCTGCTCGTGGCCCACGACGCACCGACAGCAGCCGATGTCCCTCGCGACGTGGTGAGCGATGCCTTCGATGTTCTCCGTACGCTGGGGCACACCGAGTCGGACGCACGACGTCTGATCGACACGGCGCTCGGCGAGAAACAAAAGTACAAGGATGTCGAGTCACTGCTCCACGCCGTTTACCAGGCCAGAAGCTGACGGGCGGGGAAACATGAGTTTCTGACCCAAGATTCTTGCTGCGATTACGAATACTAAAAAGCACCCCGGCTGCTAACGAAGTTGCAAGTGGTCAGTCCCCTGTGACACAGCAGCCGGGGTGCTGGTAGTCAACATTGTCATCATCTTTCGCCCACGGGGAACCTATCATCTTGGCGGACCTGCTTCACGTTGACCCGAACACCGACGAAGAACTTCTCGTTCCGCCGTCGGCATCTTGCCCGGCGTGTGGCTGCCCGACCGACTCCGGGGATCGATTCTGTGTTGTCTGTGGCGGTAAAACAGCGCCTGACCCTGTGTCCGAGCCCACGGCAGCAACCTACGCCGCGACGCCGCAGAGACATTTTCGTTGTGAGAACTGCGGATCGGAAATCGCCACGAACCAGGATCACCGCAGCTATACTTGTCCGTTTTGCGACTCGACCTACGTCATCGAGTTCTCGCCCGACGAGACCGGGCGGCAGCGACCGGAGTTTGTCATCGGCTTTGCAGTGACACCGGACCAGGCGCAGCGGAAGTATCGGCAGTGGATTTCCAACAACCGTTGGTTTCGGCCGGTCGATTTACATTCATCTCAGGTCGCTGAAAAGATGAAGGCGTCTACTTGCCTTTTTGGTCCTTTTCGATGCTGGCTGAAAGCCGCTGGGAAGCCTCGATCGGCGAACATTGGTACCGGACGGAGACTTACACGACGACACGGAACGGAAAAACGGTCACCAGAACCCGACGTGTGCAGGAAACCGAGTGGTGGCCGCTCGAGGGCAACCATCATCAGTACCACAGCGGCTATTTGGTTTCTGGCAGCGGTGGCCTGCCCCAATCGCAGGCCGAGCGGATGAAGCCGTTTCGGCTCGAAGGGCTCCATCGATACCAACCTTTTTATTTGGCCGGATGGTTGTCCGAAGAGTACTCCGTCACCCGCGACGCGGCACTCCAGCAGTGTGAGCCGGAATTTCAACATCGCGAAAACAGCTCGATCGGTGTGTTTTTGCCAGGCGATACCCATCGCCAAGTGCGGGTCAACACCACGTTTAGCCACGTGAATTCTGACCTGATCTTGTTGCCGGTCTACCTGCTCAGCTACCAATATCGAGGCAAACTTTACCGCTTCATGATCAACGGGCAAACGGGCAAATGTGCAGGCGACAAGCCAACGTCGCGCGCCAAAGTCGCCCTGGCGGTTGTTGCCGGGGTCGTTGTCGCGGCAGTCGTCGCGCTGTTCGTTTTCTTGGCATCTGGTTAAAAGCGGCGGGTGGGGTGGCGGGGAAGGAGCCTCAGCGACGGCCCCGGTGATGTAAGCTCCAACTTCGGGGTCGTTGAGAAATCGATAGAAGTCTAACCTGATCGCCTATGTCCGATCTATTGACCAAATGCACTGTTTGCGAAGGGCTGATCGACGAGGAAGACCTGTTCTGCGCCAATTGCGGCGCCGAAGCGCCCCTTCGCCCAGGGCTTACCAAACCACAGACCCGCGAAGCGACTCACAACTTTACGTGCGACGGTTGCGGTGCGTCGATGAGCTTTGATGCGTCTGCCCGAACGATACGTTGTCCGTTTTGTGCCTCGGAGGGACTCACGAAACAAGCCGACGCCAAAGTGCTTGCCCCGGAACTTGTCGTGCCACTGCAAGTCGAGAGGCAGCAGGCGGTCTCTTCCATGCGGTCATGGCTGGGCCGAGGGTTCTGGCGACCGGGCGATCTCTCGGAAGATGCCCTGGTTGTTTCGATGACGCTGGTCTATGTGCCCTATTGGGTGTTCGAGGCGAAGACTCGCACATATTGGTCAGCCTACACCAGCGACTTGCCCCTGCTTGCGCGAGGCGACTGGCGTCCGCTTTCGGGCGAACCATCGCAACCTGCTCGTCGGAGCCAGTCATGCCCTGACCGGTCGCGAGACGGCGGCGATCTGCCCGTTCGACCTGAGCGCCGCACAGTCACTCGATGAGGTCGACCTAGATCGGGTCACGGTCGAACAGTTTCGTCTGGTCCGCAAATATGCTCGACCGCTGGCACGGCAGGGCTTGGAGCAGCTCGAAGCTCAGGCATGTACCCAGTATGTTCCCGGTCGCTGTCGCAATATGCACGTGAATCTCCGCGTTGAGGGTCTATCGAGTCGACCGGTGTTGTTGCCGGTCTGGATCATGGCCTATCGCTACCGAGACACGCTTTACCGATTTCTGGTGAACGGACAGAGCGGCCGGGCAACCGGCCAGGCCCCCACCTCGATATGGAAAATCGCGGCAGCGGTGGGCATCGTGGCGGTCGCCGGCCTGATCGGGCTGTTTTTGCTCGGCTCACTCTCTCACTAAAAACCTCTGTAGGGAACGCATTCCACTCCAGCACAATAGAATGCTGCGGAGGGCGTTCCCTACGGTCCTCGCTTTCCGCCCGGACAACGGTTCTGCTATAGTACGGGCCATTCGTCGATCTCTCGGTATCGGCTGGGTGGCGGGGAAGGAGCCTCAGCGACGGCCCCGAGATGTAGCCTTGTGTCGCATTCATCTTTTACTGTTCGGGCTTCCGACCATGACCCGCGAACCGATCCTTACTGACCAAGCCGACCTCTCCGAGGAGGATCGCCGCCTGCGCCCAACGCGGATGCAGGACATGGTCGGGCAGGCGGCGGTCTACGAGCGGCTGATGATCGCCGTCGAAGCCGCACAGAAACGGGATGAGCCGCTCGGCCATATCCTGTTCGATGGGCCGCCCGGACTCGGCAAAACGACGTTCGCCACCTGCATTCCACGCGAACTGGGCGTCCCTATACAAATCGCCAGTGGGGCCGCACTCGACGCGCCGAAGGACCTGCTGCCGTATCTGACCAATGCCGAAGAACGCTCGGTCCTATTCATCGACGAGATCCACCGGCTTCCCAAGGCGGTTGAGGAGTTCATGTATCCGGCCATGGAGGACTTTCGCATCGACATCACCTTGGGCGAAGGCATCAACGCCCGAACCGTCAACATGTCGCTACGGCCATTCACGCTCATCGGAGCGACGACCCGTACCGGACTGCTTTCAGCGCCATTGCGTGACCGTTTTCAGATGCGCGAGCACTTGGACTTCTACAGTGTCGAAGAGCTGAGCGAGATCGTCCGCCGCAACGCGAGTAAACTCGAAGTAACGATGGACGAGGAGGCCGCCGTAGAGATCGCCCGCCGCAGCCGCGGCACGCCCCGAGTGGCCAACAATCGCCTCCGCTGGGTGCGTGACTACGTGACGGCCCGAGCCGACGGCCATATTCAAAAATCGCTCACCGAGGAGGCCCTGAAGATGCTGAGCGTCGACATCCTCGGGCTCGACGGCCAAGACCGAAAATATCTGGAAACCATCCTGCGAGTCTTCCACGGTGGCCCGGTCGGTGTGGAAGCGGTTGCCCACACGATGAATCTTGCCGTGGATACGCTTACCGATGAAGTGGAGCCTTTCTTGTTACGCAGCGAATTGGTCGTTCGCACACCCCGTGGGCGGACGCTCACGCCGGCTGGCTTCGCACATCTCGGGGCGACGCCGCCCGACGAGTCCGAGAATCGCCAGTTGTTTTAAGCGGTTCCAAAGCCCAGGGATGGCCATCCCTGGGCTTAAAGCGAGCGGCAGATGAAAATTTACTCAAATACAAGCACGACGCGCAAGCGAGTGAGCAGGTGCGGTTGCTCTGGACTTGCTTGCGCTGCGTGCTGGTAATATCTTTTCCGCCGCTCGCCTAACCCAATACCATCCCATTGACGCACCTTGCGGCAAAGCCTAGGATGGCCGGCTTGGTGCCTACGTAAGTTGCGGCCCTGTCAAGTGTTCGGTGCGAGCACCGGCTGCGGCAAGAGAGTGATTCCAAGCGGCGATAGACAGAATACAGATTCGGGTGATCCCATGGCTGTACCCAAACGCAAACATTCCAACTCGCGATCTGGCAAACGCCGCTCGCACAACGCTCTGAAACCGATTGAACTCCAGCATTGTCCGAAGTGCAGTACGCCTCGGCCCTCGCATGTCGTCTGTCCCAACTGTGGCCACTATATGGGCCGCGTCGTGGTGGAGGCAGAGGAGTAACTCGGCTGCTGTCTTACCCGCACGAGTCCGCAGGATCTTTTCCTCAGGAAAACTGCATGGGTGGCGGGGAAGGAGCCTCAGCGACGGCCCCGATGGGAGAATGCGCATCGGGGCCGTCGCTGAGGCTCCTTCCCCGCCACGCGTCTGTGCTCTCCCACACAAGTTTTCACCTAGGTCCGTGACGCCCATGCTTCTGAAGCTCAGCTCGCAAAAAGCCCGAATCGCACGACCACGACAAGGATCCTCCGTTTTGAGCAAGATCGCCTTACTTTTTCCCGGTCAGGGTGCCCAAACGGTCGGCATGGGCAAGTCGCTTTGCGACCGTCTGCCCGCGGCGCGCGACCTGTTCAATCGTGCTGCGGACATCCTTGGCTACGACCTGGCGCAGCTCTGCTTTGAGGGGCCGGAGGAAAAACTCAATTCGACCGTCCATAGCCAGCCGGCTCTGTTCGTGACCAGCTTGGCCGCTCTGGAGCTGTTGCGTGAAGAGGCCCCGGACGTCCTCGGGGCCGTTCATGCTGTTGCCGGTCTGAGTCTGGGCGAGTATACGGCGTTGGTCTTCGCAGGCGCGATGGATTTTGATTCCGGTTTGCGGCTCGTCCAGCAGCGCGGCCAGGCGATGCAGGATGCGGCCGATGCCGTGCCGAGCGGGATGATCGGCGTTTTGGGTCTTGAGCGTGATCAAGTTGAGCAGCTCTGTGATCGGGCCGCCGAAGGCGAGACGCTGCGGATCGCCAATTTGCTCTGTCCCGGAAATATCGTGGTTTCCGGCGAAAAAGGAGCCTGCGAGCGTATCGCGAAATTAGCGGAAGAAGTCGGTGCAATGCGGACCATTCCACTTGCTGTGGCCGGTGCGTTCCATACGCCGCTCATGCAGGCAGCCGTCGAGCGACTTTCGGCCGCACTCGCTGAGGTCAAAATGGTGCCGCCCAGGGTGCCCGTGATCTCCAACGTCGATGCCCAGCCACACACCGATCCGGAAGAAATCCGGGAATTGCTTGTACAACAAGTCGTCAAACCAGTATTGTGGGAAGACTCGATGCGACGGTTCATCGGCGAGGGAGTCGCCGGGGACCCCATCGATCAATTCTACGAAGTCGGTCCGGGCCGCGTGTTACGCGGGCTATTAAAACGAATCCATCGCAAGGTTCCCTGTGAAAACGTAACAGGATAATTCATGATGTCCGAATCCAATTTTACGGTTGATCTGGGCGGCCAAACTGCCATCGTGTCCGGTGCCTCGCGTGGCATCGGTCGCGGCATTGCGTTGGCTCTCGGTGCGTCCGGTGCCCGCGTGGCTTGCGTCGCACGTAACGTGGAAAAACTCAAAGAAACAGCCGATGCCATCACCTCCGCGGGTGGCACAGCGGATATTTTCGAGTGCGACGTGACCGATGGAGCGGCGGTTGAATCGCTGTTCGAGGCCGTCACCGCCAAGTGGGAAAAGGTCGATATTCTGGTCAATAATGCCGGAATCACTCGCGACACGCTGGTTCCGCGGATGTCCGACGAGCAGTGGGACGACGTCATCCAGACCAATTTGCGTAGCGTGTTTCTGATGACGCGAGCCGCTTCGCTTCTCATGATGCGGACACGCAGCGGCAGGATTATCAACATATCGAGCGTTTCAGGCCTGATCGGCAATCCCGGCCAAGGTAATTACTCCGCATCCAAAGCGGGAGTGATCGGTTTTACACGCACCGTGGCCAAGGAACTGGCAAGTCGAAAAGTGACCGTCAACGCCATCTGTCCTGGCTTCATCGCCACCGAGATGACCGATGCCTTGGGACCGGCTGTTTTAGACGTAGTGAAAAAGCGGGTGCCAGCCAAGAGGTTAGGGCGGATTGAGGAGATCGCCGACGCCGTACTGTTCCTGGCCAGCAATTCCGCCGGTTATATCACCGGCCAGGTGCTGACCCTGGACGGCGGCCTCACGGCGTAAGACCTGAACAAAATGCCAGCACCCCGGCTGCTTCAAACAGACAAAGGTGCTGGAAAGTCACTCCGAAAAGCAGCCGGGGTGCTAATTCGACTCGCACTAGACACCAGGGCGAAAAACGTTTATACCTTGACCTCACTTGCTTAAGTGCTCTAGCCTAGTGGGCTTAACCTCGCCAACAACGAGGGGTTTTTGTAGAATTTCAGGGCGGGAAACCGATGTGACCGGTTTCCCCTGGCGATTGATTTACAGGAGGACCTTGGACGTGGCGTCAGTTCAAGAAAGAGTGACCGACATTGTGGCTGAGCAGCTGGGCGTCGATCGAGACAAGGTAACTGCGGATACATCCTTTGTTAACGATCTGGGTGCCGACTCGCTCGACACCGTCGAGTTGGTCATGGAGCTAGAAGAAGAATTCGATATCACGATACCCGACGAAGCTGCCGAGAAGATTCAAACCGTCGGCCAGGCGGTTGAGCATATCGAATCCCACGTTAAGTCTTAGCGGACTCGCACATGAAACGACGTGTTGTCGTCACAGGCATTGGTGCGGTTACGTCGCTGAGCTTGCAAGTCGAGGACCTCTGGAAGAGAATTCTAGCGGGTGAGAGTGGCGTTCATGCTCTGCGCTTGTTCGACACGGCGGAGTACAAGGTCCGCTTTGCCGGGGATATTTACGATTGGTCCCCGTCGGACGATTATTTCTCGCCGAAAGACGCCAGACGGATCGACCGCTTCGCGCAGTTCGCGATGGTCGCCGGCATCGATGCGGTGCGCGACTCGGGCATGGACTTCTCCCGCGAGAACCCGTTCCGTTGCGGGGTCATCCTGGGGTCGGGGATCGGCGGCCTCAACGAAATTGAGACCCAGGTCGAGCGACTACTGACCAAAGGGCCTGAAAAGGTTTCGGCCTTTACGGTTCCCAAGCTCATGGTTAACTCCGCGAGCGGACACGTCTCGATCCTGTACGGCCTGCGCGGACCGAATCACGCCATCGTAACCGCTTGTGCCAGCGCCACCAACGCGATGGGCGACGCCTTGAAGGTGATCCAGTACGATGAAGCCGATGTGATGATCACCGGAGGATCCGAGGCGGCGGTCACGCAGATGGGCCTTAGCGGCTTCGCCAATATGAAGGCGCTCTCGATGCGGAACGACAACCCGGCGGTAGCCAGCCGGCCCTTTGACGCCGATCGGGACGGCTTTGTCCTGGCCGAAGGTGCCGGGCTGCTGGTCTTTGAGGAATTAGAACACGCCAAAGCACGCGACGCTCGGATCTACGCCGAAGTTCTGGGCTTCGGTGCCAGTGCCGATGCCGGGCATATCACCAAGCCCGATGCCGAAGGGGTCGGGGCGGCCAAGGCGATAAGCAATGCATTGGCCAACGCGAAGCTCGCGCCCGAGGCGGTCGACCACATCAACGCCCACGGCACGAGTACTCCGTTGGGCGACAGAGCGGAGACGGCCGCCATGAAGACCGTTTTCGGCGAACATGCCTATCGCATCGGCATTTCGAGCACCAAGAGCCAGTTGGGGCACACCTTAGGAGCAAGCGGCGGCATCGAGATAGTGCTTACGATGCTCGCTCTGCGGGACCAAGTCTGTCCGCCCACGATCAATTACGAAACGCCCGAACCCGGCTGCGACCTGGACTATACGCCCAATGAACCCAGAGAGCGAAAAATTGCCGTCGCCATGAGCAACAGCTTTGGCTTTGGCGGTCACAACGCCTCCATTCTCGTCGGCCAGCTACGCGACGGCACCGCGTAAGGCAAATACCAGCACGACGCGCAAGCGAGTGAGTCGTAGGGTGGGCCTCGTGTTACTCGGCCCACCCTATATAAAACCCGCGTTTATCTGTGTCCATCCGCGGTTCCATCCCTTCCGCCTTTGCCCCAGTGTCTGAACCCTGAACCCTGATTTCTGCTAGCACTGATCGCATCACATTCGCCGGCATCGCTATTGCCGCGCTGGGCCGGGCTTCCTATACTCCCCGCCCGCGCAAAATCAACTGTCGACTCAGCAAGGAGGCTGACGGATGTTTGTCCGTAGACTGTTCGTTTTCACCGCTTCGGTTTCGCTGTCCATGGTGCTGGTCGGATCGTCGTTTTCCCAAGAGACGAGTTCTCAAGAGACGGGCCAATGGCGGGCACCCCATCTCACCGACGATGAAAAAACAAACGACGGCGGTGATTCCAAGATCAAGCAAGCAAGCGGTGAAGAGCCGGCCGGTTCCCCATTGAGTCCGATCAAAGCACCGGCCCGGCAGCCGATCGCTCGCGTGACCAAAGGCTCGGGCACACTGCCGAACGACCACGGCCAGGTATGGCGAGATTATGACATCACGCCCTACACGCTTCGTGTGACTTCCACCAATCGGCCGGAGCAAGCCATCGTCGATTGGATCTTGCGCGAGACCGGTTACGAAGCGTGGCACAGTGAACCTTTGGGCCTACTGAGCGCCAGCAAGCGTAAGCTCAGCGTTTATCACACGCCCGAGATGCAAGCGGTGGTGGCCGATATTGTCGATCGCTACGTCGGCAGCCAGGCGGAGACGCACGCTTTCAGCCTGCGGATTGTCACGATCGGCAATCCGAATTGGCGATCGAAAGCGATGCGGCTGATGAAACCGGTTCCTGTCCAGTCGCAGGGAGTTGAGGCCTGGTTACTGGCGAAGGAGAACGCCGCGCTCTTGCGGTCGGAGCTTCAGAAACGAACCGATTATCGTGAACACAGCTCACCGCACCTTCTGATCAACAACGGCCAGTCAACAGTTGTCTCGGCGATTCGTCCTCGAAAATACGTTCGCGGCATCATCCCGCGTGCAGACGCCTGGCCCGGATTCGAATCGCTGACCGGTCAGATCGACGAAGGCTATTCGTTGCAATTCAGCCCACTCGTATCCCTCGATGGACAAACTGTCGATGCGGTGATCAAGCTACGGCTTTGTCAGGTGGAAAAAATGCTTCCCGTCATGCTTGACGTCGCCACGCAGGTGGCGCCGCGTCAGCGGACACAGGTTCAAGTGCCACAAGTGACGCAGAGCAATCTGCACGAGCGATTCCGATGGCCGGTCCACGATGTGCTGCTTCTGAGCATGGGCGTGATTGCAACGCCGGGCCCCGCACGAGGCAATTCATTCGCGGCCAGCCTGGCGATGCCAACCGCACCACCGCGGGCCGACGCTTTGCTCTTTGTCGAATGTAAGGGACACGTTGTGGGCGGGTCGCATAGCAACGCCTCGCAGGCGGCTCGGCCAGCCGGTGACTACACCCGGCGATATTAGGCCGTGTCGGTACTCGCTATCGCATCTTTCTCGATACTGCTAGCCGCTCGCCGCGGCGAGCGGTTTAGCCCCGTTTCAACCGGCCCTGTTTCATTCGGTGCTGTTTGGCGATACAATCGATGCCCACCAAACGAATGGGCAACAGGGGTCGCCAGGCGGCTCTTGCCCCCATCTTTCCTCGACGTGCGGAGTCCGCGCACCGATGAATCCCCCGGCGAAGCGGCGTGTTGTTATTACCGGAATGGGTCTGATTAGCCCGTTGGGTCATTCGCCCGAGGATTTGTATGCTGCGCTGGTCGAGGGCCGTAGCGGTGTCGGCCCGCTCGAGCGCGTTCCGTCCGACCATTTGTCCACCTCGGTCGCGGCCGAAGCCCGTGAGTTTGACGCCAGCATCGATCAGTTTGGCTCGCTCAGTAAGGATCGCAAAAAGGCCGTCCGCAAGGCGCTCAAGGTCATGTGTCGCGAGACGCAGATGGGGGTTGCCTCGGCCCAGTTGGCCGCGGCCGACGCCGGATTTGTGGACGGTGGCATGGATCCGGAGCGGACCGGCGTGTTGTTCGGCTCCGACTACATGCTCACTGAGCCGGAAGAATTTGCGGCGGGCGTCCGAAAATGTGGCAGCGATGGGAAGTTCGATTACTCACGATGGGGCAGCGAGGGGCTCGACCAGATGTCGCCGCTATGGCTGCTCAAGTACCTGCCGAACATGCCGGCCAGCCACATCGCAATTTTTAATGACCTCCGCGGTCCGAACAATTCGATTACCCATCGCGAAGCGGCAAGCAATCTGGCGATCGGCGAGGCGATGCACATCATCCAGCGAGGCAGCGCCGACCGGATGCTGGCCGGGGCTACCGGCACTCGGGTACACCCGATGAAGACCGTCCACGCCGTGCAGACCGAACATCTAGCACGTGGTAACGGCGACCCCACCCGGGCCAGCCGACCGTTCGATCGTGATCGAACGGGCATGGTTATCGGCGAGGGCGCGGCGACTGTTGTGCTCGAAGAGCTGGAAATAGCTCGTAAGCGTGGAGCCAAGATCTACGCCGAAGTCGTCAGCGTCGGGTCTCGAATCGTGCTCGATCGCAATGGTCAGGCCCATCGCGATGTGGCGATGGCCGGGGCGATGCAGTCGTGCCTGGAACGAGCAGGCATGAGCCCGGACGATGTCGGACACATTCACGCCCACGGTCTAAGCACGCCCCAAAGCGACATCGAGGAGGCTCGGGCTATTCGCCAGGTCTTGGGTGATGCGGCCGACCGCACACCGGTCGTGGCGGCCAAGGCCAACTTTGGCAACCTCGGCGCTGGTAGTGGTGTGGCGGAGCTGATTGCCAGCGTCATGGCGCTCGGCAGCGGCAAGCTCTTTCCGGTGCTCAACTACCAGACGCCCGACCCCGAATGTCCGATCGCGGCGGTCACCTCGGCCGACGTGCCGGCGGGCGGCAGCTTTTTGAATCTGAGCACGACACCACAAGCCCAAGCTGCCGTGGTGCTGGTCCGGGCAATGGAGTAGGCCCTGCAGGGAACGACGTGCCGCCGTGGCGGCGGGGTCGGAGCCTACCGTGGTGGTGGCTCCGACCCCGGGGCCGTCGTCTCAGGCACCTTCCCCGCCACCCATCTCATTTTTCCCGAATCGTTACGTCGCACGACCTTGCCGGACCTTGACACCCTGTGAGGGCGGGGTTATTCTTACCTGATTGGCGAGTTCGCTAAGTTCTGTTTGGCAAACGAGTTTCGGACATCTGAACGAACGAGTTTCGGACATCTGAACGAACGAGTTTCGGACATCTGAACGAAAGTTCGGCCCGAATCCGCTGGTCGGTGTACAGCCATGACGCGGCCTTTGATCGGTCATGGTTGGGCCGATGCGGTACGTAGCCTGACGGCGTGCGATCCCGCGCAAAACAATTCGACAATTTGAAATGCCGCTCGGTGGGCGTCCTACGCCGGGGAAAGTGATCGGACTATGAATCCCTCCGAAGTATTGCGAATCGTTGACGCGATTCATCGCGACAAAAACATTGAGAAAGAGATCGTCTTCGAGGGCATCGAAGCGGCTTTAGTGTCTGCCGCGAAAAAGCACTACGGCGAAGAGCGAGAAATCATCGTCGAGATTAACCGCGAGAATGGTTCGATCTCCGGCAGTTGTGACGGCGAGCCGCTCGATCCGGAAGAGACCGTGGGCCGCATCGGGGCACAGACGGCTAAACAGGTGATGATTCAAAAGATTCGCGAGGCCGAACGCGACGCCTTGTATGAAGAGTACCAGGAACTGCAGGGCCAGATGGTCACCGGCGTGATCCAGCGGTATGAGGGCGGTGCGGCGACCGTGGCGCTGTCGAATGTCGAGGCCATCTTGCCCAAAGGTGAGCAGATCCCCGGCGAAACACATCACCCGAACGAACGCGTTCGTACCACCGTGTTCGAAGTCCGCAAGTCGGGCAGCCGAGTCAAAGTGATTCTCAGTCGAACCCGGCCGCAGTTGGTCCAGCGGCTGTTTGAACAAGAGATTCCCGAGATCGTAGATGGTGTGATCGAGGTGCGGGCCATGTCGCGCGAGCCGGGTTATCGTTCGAAGGTCGCCGTGATCAGCAGCGACCAGCGGGTCGACTGCGTTGGCGCATGTGTCGGCGTACGTGGGAACCGCATCAAAAACATTGTTGACGAGTTGGCGGGCGAGCGGATCGATATTGTTCGCTGGAACGATGATCTTGAGATATTTATCCCCAACGCTTTGCAGCCGGCCGAAGTCGAACAGGTCATTCTTTGCAAGATGCTCGGCCGAGCCATTGTGTTGGTGCGTGAGGATCAGTTGTCGCTGGCGATCGGTCGCCGCGGCCAGAACGTGCGACTGGCCAGCAAGCTCTCTGGCTGGGACATCGAGATCATGACCGAGGATGAACTGAACGAAAACATTGACCGTGCGGTCGGTGGGTTCAGCGCCTTGGAGGGTATTGACGAGGAGTTGGCTCAGCGACTGGTGGAAGAGGGATACCTGAGCTATGACGATCTGACGATCATCGAGCCGGATGCTCTTATGGAGATGGGTTCGCTAACCGAGCAACAGGTTGACGATATTGTTGAACAAGCTGAGGTGAAAGCTGCCGAGGCGGAAGCCTCTGCGATCGAAGAACGCAAGCGACGTCGCGAGCAGGAACGTATCGATGCCGCCACGGCCGCCGCGGAAGCAGCAGCGGCAGAAAAAGAAGCGGCAGAGCGTGGCGAAGGTGAAGAATCCGATGCGACCACGCCGGCTGAGGCCACTGACGAAGCGGCCACCGAGGAAGCCGTTGGTGAAACGGCGGAGGAACCCACCCCTGCCGAGGATGCTAATACTGGGGATGTCCCTGCCGAGAACGCCGGTACCGAGCGTGCTCAAGCGGCGGTGTCCGAGAACGGGGAGTCCCGAGAGGACGGAGCGACAGGTGAGGCGGAGCCGCCCGCTGCCGAACCAAGTGGCCCCGTTGCCGAATCAAGTGGCGCAGAGAACACCGACCTGGAGAGCGCCACATAAAGGTCATCCACGGTATTCGCTCACTTGGTTGGCCGGACGTCGGTGTCTTATGTGGAGACGCATCAGGGAGATTTGATAATGACAGTTTAGCGATGACGGCGTCCGGCGCTGCGACGCAGTACGCCTCGCCGATGTAGAAACGGAGAGTGACGCTTGCCGGTTCGTATTTACGCACTTGCCAAAGAGCTCAAAGTTGACAGCAAAAAGCTGGTGGATTTGTGCGCTCAAGCGGGAATCCCCGACAAAGGGTCTGCGCTAGCTAGTCTCACAGACGACGAATCCTCTAGGGTAAGAGCCTTTATTAGTGGTGTCGGAAAGTCATCCGGCGCAAAGTCGTCCGGAGCGAGGGCCAAAGCTGGCTCAGCAGAGACCAAGCAGAAGCCGCCTGATACGGGGGCTGTTCGCCGTGAAGACTATGTCGGTCCGGCAGCCCCCGGTAAGATCCGCGATCTCGGCGACAAGTCGAAAACGGAACCTGCCGCCAACACCCCAAAGCCGCCAAAGAACGGTAACCGTGCCGGTCCAGCGATCAAACTGGCACCGATGCCGGATGCAGGGCCCTTGCCAACCAACGGCCCCACGGAAGAGCCGGCGCCTCAGAAACCAGACCTCAAGCTCCCCGCCGATGCGATTCGAGCAAGTAAGGCGGGCAGTAAACCATTGGCGGCCCATCTGCGCCGACACGAAAACCGAGGACCGGAAAAACCACCGCCAAGCAAACCCAAAATGAAGGATGGCGCGGGCGGTCGCAGCAGGCCCGGTTTGCCGCTTTCTCCGCCGGAGTCTTCCAAGGATTCCGAGGCCCGTGGCCGCGGAAAGCGGAGTAAGGCAGCGCCAGAGAGTGAGTCGAAGACGGATGGCCAGAAGCGGCCTCTGCTGGGTGGCCGCGAGCAGCGTCAACTGAGGCGGAAACGGTCGCTCGACCGGTCGGCGCGAGGCGAAGAACATCGCTTTGGCCGTCGACCACGACGACCCAAACGTACCGGTGCGAACACCGCGGCTCCGCGCAAAGAAAATGTGACCGTTCAGTTACCTTGCACAGTTCGTACGCTTTCAGAAGCAGCCGGCGTGCCTGCCGCATCCATTCTGCGGATCCTATTGGGCGAGGGACTGATGGCGAACATCACGTCCGAGCTTGATCCGGAGATGACCGAATACATCACCGAGGAATTGAGTCTAAACGTCGAGTTTAAGGAGCCCATCAGTCGCGAAAATGAATTGCTTGCCAAGATTCGTCTGGACGAAGGCGATCCGTCGCAGCTCGTTGTGCGAGCGCCGGTTATCACTTTCCTAGGTCACGTCGACCATGGCAAGACGTCGTTGCTGGACCGGATCATCGGCACCGATGTGGTTGGTGGCGAAAGCGGTGGAATTACCCAACACATCCGGGCTTATGAGATAGAAAAGAATGGGAAGCGGATTTCATTTGTCGACACGCCCGGTCATGAGGCGTTTACGGAGATGCGTGCCCGCGGGGCGAACGTGACCGATATTGCCGTCTTAGTCGTCGCTGCCGACGACGGGGTGATGCCGCAGACGGAAGAGGCGATCAGCCACGCACGGGCGGCCGAGGTGCCGATCGTCGTGGCGCTCAACAAGACCGATTTGCCGGGCGTGGATATGAATCGTGCGATGCAACAATTGTCCGCAAACGATTTGCTGCCCAGCGAGTGGGGTGGTGACGTGGAGGTTGTCAAGACGAGCGCCATCACGGGAGACGGCATCGACGAACTGCTCGATACCCTGCTGACCGTCGCCGAACTGCACGACTTCAAGGCGAATCCGAACCGTGCGGCTTACGGGACCTGTCTCGAAGCGCAGCAAGAAGGTGGCCGGGGGGTGGTTGCCAAGTTGATCGTACAACAGGGGACACTGAGAATCGGCGATGTGATCGTATGCGGTCAGGCATTCGGGCGGATCAAAGCGATGTACGACGCCCTGCATCCCAGGGTAAAAGTTGCTGAAGCCGGACCAAGTACGCCCGTTAACGTGACAGGGTTCGACGAGGCGCCCGGTGCCGGCGAGCACTTTTACGTGCTCGATGATATTGCCGACGCCCGCGAAATCGCCGAAGACCGAGCCCATGCGGCCCGTGCAAATGTCCTGGGAGTCGGTCCACAGCATGTTACACTTGAAAATCTGTTTGAGCGTCTCGAAGGTGCGAGCGAAGTTCAAACGTTGAACATGATCCTGCGGGCAGATGTCCGCGGCTCGATCGAAGCCATTCAGAAGGAACTGACAAAACTGGAGCACCCCGAAGTCAAGATAAAGATACTCCAGGCGACGGTGGGCGGTGTCACCGAAGCGGACGTTCACCTGGCGGACGCATCCGACGCGATCATCATCGGATTCAATGTCGTGCCAGGCGAAGGTGCTCGTTCCTTGGCCGAGAATCGCGGTGTGCAGATTCGCCGTTACGACGTCATTTACAAAATAACCGATGATCTGAAAGCCGCGCTCGAAGGCATGCTCAAGCCCGAAGAACGCGAAGTCGAACTAGGACGCGCCTTAGTGCAGCTCGCCTACAAGATCAGCCGCATTGGCACGGTGGCCGGCTGCCGTGTGCTTTCAGGCATGGTGCAGCGCAATGGCCGAGTGCGCATCATCCGCGACAACACAATCATCGGCGACTATCCGATCGATACGCTCCGACGCGAGAAAGACGACGCCAAAGAAGTTCGCGAAGGGTTGGAGTGTGGCATCAAACTCAAGGGATTCAACGACGTGAAAGAGGCCGACATCCTAGAGGTTTATCGAATCGAGGAAGTGGGACGGAAATTTGACGATTAGATTCGCGATAGCCGTTCACAGATCAGCAGATAATAGACAGGCCCCGTTTTAAGGAGCCACGGATAAAGCACGGATTGAAGGAAGAGAACCGCAGATGAACGCGGATAAACTTAGCGTGGCCACCAGCCGCAACCAAGGGAAGAATAGCCACGAAAAGCACAAAAAGACAGCCCGCGAATTACGCGAATTGTCGCAAATGAAAGCATGATGAACATGATGAAATTGTTTTATTATTCGCGCTGATTCGCGTAATTCGCGGGCACTTCCTTTTTCTTTTTTGCGACTTTTCAAAAATCGTGTCAAAATAACAAGTGGTTTGTAGGCATGAGTTCGCGGCGTGTTCTGAAAGCTGCCGAAGCGATCCGCGAGGTTGTGAGCATGGCGATCCTCACGGATCTCAAGGACCCGCGGATCGAAAACATCACCGTGACCTATGTGGAGGTTTCTCCCGACATGCGTCGGGCAAAGGTCCACGTTTCAGTCATGGGAGACGCGACCAAACAGCAGTTGTGCCTATATGGCCTCCAAAGTTCCGCAGGTTTTTTGCAAAAGAAGGTTTCTAAACGGATCGACACCCGGTACACCCCACGACTCCATTTCGAGTTAGACATGGGGGTGAAGAAATCGATCGAAGTGACCCGGATTCTTAACGACGTGTTGCCCATGGCTAGTTCAGAGGCCACTGCACCAGACGAAGAAGTGACACCTGAAGAGACGACCGACCACACGCCAAGCTAGTCTGGCTCTATATCCCTTTTTAACCATTCCAGATTGACTGTTTGAGTATCGTATGGCCAGTTCGAATCGTAGCGCGCTGCTTATAAAATCGCACAAAGTCCTCAAGAAGCATTTCAAGCCCGTTGCGCCGCCGGCCGATCGGAATCTGCTGGAGCATCTTCTGCTGGCTTGTTGCCTGGAAAATTCTACGCACGACAGCGCCGAACAGGCCTATTCGGTCCTCACGAACCAATTCTTCGATTGGAACGAGGTTCGCGTCAGTGCCCGACGCGAACTGGCCGAGGCATTGTCCGTGTTGACCGATCCGGAAAAGGCGGCCTTGCGTTTGCGCGGCGCCTTGCAGAGCGTGTTCGAGTCGAACTACAGCTTTGACCTCGAAGCAATGAAAAAGCAGAACATTGGTCAGGCGGTTAAGACGCTTGCCAAACACGACGGGACGACGCCGTTCATTTTGGCCTATGTTACCCAAGCCGCACTGAACGGACACTCCATTCCGCTCAACCGTGGCGCTTTGACCTCGCTCGTGGTGATTGGTGCGATCAGCCAAGTCGAAGCAAACCGATGTGTCGCCCCCGGACTAGAACGGGCGATCCTCAAAAGAAAAGGGATCGAATACGCGTCGCTGTTGCATCAATTAGCCGTGCAGCTATCCGCGAACCCCTACTCGCCCGCAGTGCGGCAGATCCTTTTGGAAATCGCACCCGATTGTAAAGACCGCTTGCCGAAGCGTCCCACCAAGAAGAAGCCGGTCAAGAAAACGGAAGAAACGAAGAAGAAGAAGAAGAAGAAGGAGGAGTCGGCCACCACAAAACGGCCCACGACGAAAACTAAAACGGTCGGTAAAGATGCAGCCACCAAGAAAAAAGTTGCTCCGAAGAAGAAGCCCACCGAAAAGGAACAATCGGTTACCCAAAAGAAAGTTGACCGATCAGACGCGACCAAAAAGAAGGCCGTCAAGAAGGCCAACGTCAAGAAAAAAACGTCGGCCAATCGCTTATCGAAACGAAAACCACGCTGATTGTTAGGCATTTAGGCTATGGCAGGCCATTCCCACTGGGCAGGAATCAAACACAAGAAAGCGCTCGTCGATAACAAACGGGGCATCCTTTGGAGCAAGCTTTCTAAAGCGATCATTGTCGCCGCAAAAATCGGCGGCGGCGATACGGATACCAACCTTCGACTGCGCTACGCGATCAACGACGCCAAAGCAGTCAGCATGCCCAAGGACAACATCGCTAGGGCCATAAAAAAAGGCACGGGCGAACTCGCCGGCGGAAATCTCGATGAAGTGATCTACGAAGGGTACGGGCCCAACGGAGTGGCCGTGCTCTGCGAAATACTGACTGACAATCGCAACCGGACCGCTCCAGAGATTCGGAAGATTTTTGAAATCTGCGACGGCAAACTGGGCGCGACCGGCTGCGTTGCTTGGATGTTCGACCGCAAGGGGCTCTTCCTCGTTGCGCAGGATCAAATCGACGAAGATGCCCTGATGGAATTGGCACTCGAAGCCGGCGCCGACGATGTTCAGGCCTCGGGCGCAAGTTTCGAGATCACTTGCGAGGTCGACATGTTTGGCGCGGTTTCTAAGGCCCTCGAGGAGGCGAACATCGAGACCGAATTGCGCGAGATCACGCGCATTCCGAAGGAGACGGTCGACCTCGATGCCGACACCGGCCGCAAAGTGCTCAAGCTCATGGAGCGGTTCGATGACCATGATGACGTGCAGAGCGTCTCGGCCAATTTTAATATCCCGGAAGGCGTGTTGGACGATTAGCCGTTTTCCGACTTCTGCTCTCCGCTCATTCTTTGCCGATGTGTCGCACGTCGGGCCAATACTTCGCGAAGTCAAAATCGGGACTGTTGTCCATGTCATGACACTGCATACACATCGTTGAGACACGGCCGACGACTCCGTCCGGAAGCTTGCCCTCGGCTTCTCCCTCGACGAGGCGAATTCGCATGGCGTTACGACGTCGCTCGAGCCCTTCATCGTCCACATCGGTGTCGCCCTCTTCGGCGGCGACGTGCCGCGAGCCCGGACCGTGACAGTTCTCGCAACCATTGGCCCGCAAATGGGCCGTTGTTTCCATGCCGCGGAAACCCGATTTGAACGGAAAATACTTTTGCGGTTCCCAGCCGGTCGCATGACAACTGAGACATTCCGGATCGAATTGACGCGGCGGGTCGAGCTTGACAAGAGTCGCCGTCGCGTGCGCGTGGGGCGTCTTCTTGAACACGGCCGCCGCCTCCGTATGACATTCGCCACAGGCTGCTGAACCGACGAACGAGCGACCGCTCGGATGGGGCGAGCCCGCGAGGCCCAGCGAATCGAAACCGATCGTTTCCAGTTCCTTTTGATACCGCACCATCATCTGCTGCATCTCCGCCGAGTCGTCAAAACGATGATCGAGCGGCACTCGCTGATACCGCCACGGTGTCTCCTTGTCGTCGTACAACCCGATCACGGCCACATACATGCCTTTGTGTCCCACCTCGACCAGCAGCGTCTCTCCTGCATTGATCTTCTCCGGCATGTTGGGCGGCTCGTCCGCGCCGCCTGCTGTCACGATGATATCAAATTCCGGAAACTGTCTGGCGAGCTTACGTGACTCGCGCGGGTCGGCGTGCGAGAGCAGAATCATCACGTCCGATTTCTCGTCGAGCGCCGGGACGACCTTGCGCAGCGCTTCGGCCGGATCCGTGATTTCCAAGTCTTGGTTGTTAATTTTCGCTTTTTCGGCGGCCCCCAGCACACAGGTGATCCCAATGCGGCGTCCGCCCACCGTGACCACGCGCGTCGGCTCGACAAATCCGCTGTCGAGGCTAAACAGCCCCACGTTGGCCGATACGTACAGGCTGCGTCCGTCCGGCAGATTCACCGCCACACCGACCAATTCGTCGGTCGGCAGACGCAAGTCCTGTGGCCCGAACCCCACCGCGTGGTAGCCGATCTCACTGAGCGCACCGATGGCCGTGCGAAACTTGATGACCGCCTGCGGTCCGTACCGGCGAACTTGGCCGCCCAAGTCGACCAGCGCCAGCGGCCAGCCTCGATCGCCAAGTTGTTTTACCAGCGTGTGACGCCGTTGCAGGCCGCCTTTCTGATTGTCGAGTCCCGCGCAGCCGCACGGTTCTAGATACCCGAGCTGCTCTCCCGAGATCAATAGCGCGGCTTGAGGCCGTGGCCAATCGACAAAGATCGGTCCATTCCGCTCGATCGGATCTATGAGTTTCTTTTCAGCGGGCTTCTTCTTCGTTGCGTCGTCGTACGGTCCGTCCGCGGCAAGGTCTTCCGCCAGGACAACCGATTCGGTGGTCTCGGTCCCTGGATGAAAGGTCGCGGCGACCAGTGCCGACCCGATCAGTCCGACCGTCCACGCGATGCGACTCCGGGTCAATCTTCCAAGCATCCCTCTTCTAAACGCCCTTCTTCTACGCATTATGGTTTCTTCTCTTTTTCACAACTTGGCCCTTTCACAACTTCGGCTCATGTGCCGACTGCAAATCGGACCCTGATACGCAAATCGTGGGTTTGCGGATGGTTTGTCTTTAGAATGATTTCGCCCAGGCCACCCTTTTCCAGGCCACCCTGTTGAGATCCCATATGAATCATCGGAGGTGTTCCCCGCGGAATCTCAATGGTGAGCGGTACTCGGACGACCCGGCCACCTTTGATCTCTTTGTGCTCGCCCAGCGTTACTTGCAGCGTGGGTGGCCATACCTTACCGATCGTGATCTCAATTCCACGGGCGTGCTCGCCTCGCACATAAACCGCCAGCTGCGCCCGTTTTCCCTGATCGGAGTCAACCGTGCCCAGCGACAAAATCCCCCGGTCCCTGCTCCAGCCCGATCCGACAATCGACAGCTCGCCCAAGATCCGACCACGAATCGGAATTACGTAGGCGTCCTTGTCAACCACATTGGTCGTGAATTCCAATTCTTGCTCGAAGCTACCAATCGGCAGCCCGGGCTTGACCGTCAGCCGCAGCAGTTTGCCTGCTTTTGCCTGGAACGCCTGCAACTCATCGCTCGGAATGTTCTGCTCAGAAATCTCAAAGAACTTAGCCGTGTCGGCGCGCAGAAAACGGTGATTGAGGATATGAAAATCGTCCTGGGTGAACGATAGCAATCGCACCTCCGCCGTCTTTTCGGTCCCGGCCAGGATACTGCTGTACACGAAATCCATCGGTTCGATACGCATCGCATTAACAATCCAACCGGTCACGGTCAATTGGACACGAGGAGACACAGGATCATTTGTCAGAATAGTCGCCGTCTGTCGGAAATCGATCCCCTGGGCCTTGGCCATCCATTCCAACGTGACCATCGCCAACCCGCCTGGCGGAATTTCATCCTCCGCCAATTTGCTCAGAGTACATTTACAGGTCGTATCGCCCGCCACGAGCTTCAGCGGCGCATCGCCTTCGTTCGTAAAAACGAATTCGTGGGTCTTCTTCGTTCCACGGTCCATGCTGCCAAAATCGTATTCCGGCCGATCGACCACAGTGCGTGGCTGCGGGGCGCCGGCCGGAGCGAGGTCGGGTTGGCGAGCATCTCGGCTCACCGAGAGCAATTGCTCAATGTTCTGCGAACTGCCAAACCAACCAAGCTCGACTGCGCTGCTGCCAAAGCCGATGGTTGCACCCACGAGTATCGAGCTGAAAACGACAGCACTAGTCTTCATAACCGCTTGTCCTATATTATTTTGTCGAACGTCTGCATGCTCTTGATTGTATCGCGACAGCACGTCAGTGGTCAAATCTCCGTGTCACTCTCCGGCTGCGAAATAATACGCTGCACCTGACGCCGCTGTTCGTCCGGCAGCAGCTTGTCCGCGTGTCCGGCCTGCTGCGTGATCTTATCTTGGGTTCGTGCCGCCCTCACAACGATCAGTCCGGGAAGCGTCGCACCGATCAGAAACAACACGATCGTCGAGAGGTTCACGTCGGCCCGCCTTTTCGTCGTCTGCGCAGATAGTCACGGCACTCGGTAAAGAAGGCATGATAGTCATCGCGCCGATAATCGGGGAACGTCCAATCGCGATGTCTCCACTTGCGGTTCTGAAAGTGCAACGTTACCTCCGCGTAAATGCCGCTGGCGAGATAAATACGATGCGCATGGTCCTTGGTCGAAGCCAGCACCACCTTCGCCTCGGTGATGTAACCGGGATCGAGGTTCAATGGACGCTGGACGTTCTGTTCGGATCCGCCCTGCCCTGCCCTGCCTTGCGATCCTATTTTAGCATAGACCGCCTCCCACTCGTTCGTTTGCCGTTTGATCTGTGGCAGGTCGCCCGGGCCGACCAAGCGTTCGAACGCCAGAAACTGTTTCTTGAGTTTCGCGCCCATGGTCGGCTGGTAGTAATCGGTCTCTGTGAAATCGAACACATCGCTCGATAGGGCGACAGGTCCCCAGGCGTCCGTCGCGGTCGCCCGACCCCAATCCATCGCGGCCGGATCACCGCTGAACGAGGCCAATATCAACAACACCGGTTGCGGTTGGTGGATCTCACCCATGCGTGTCAGTATGCCTTGGCAAACACGCCACGCCGTTTGCTGGCCTGGCCAGAGAAGAGACACTTGCCCGGCTCGTCGCTGCTATGCGTATCGCCAGCGATCGGAACACAGCGAACGGTCACTTTCAGTTTCTTGAGTGTCGCTTCCATCTCCTCGCAGTCGACAAAATGGCATAACGCCAGCCCGCCATGAATCTCGGGCTTTTCGCTGCTCTCGGGCGT
This sequence comes from Planctomycetota bacterium, assembly GCA_963577165.1. Classification (GTDB taxonomy): domain Bacteria; phylum Planctomycetota; class Planctomycetia; order Pirellulales; family CAUYYY01; genus CAUYYY01. The sequence goes on from CAUYYY010000001.1 coordinate 22,740, forward strand.
AAAGAACGCTTCAAACTCGGCCAGGTCATCAATCTTTCGTGTGGCTTCTTCTCGCTGCGACAACGCACGCTGAAAAAGGTTTTCCTGGATTTCGTCCAACGTATCGGCAAGCGTGGCGACAAACTGCTTGCGCCCAATCGGCTGGCCCTTGCCCGCCACATCGCGTCGTCCGACAAAAACATTTCCTTCCTTGACGTCCCGTGGCCCGACTTCGACCCGTAGCGGAACACCCCGCTTGACCCATTGCCACTTTTTCTCTCCGCCACGCAGATCGCGATCGTCAAGCCGCACCCGCAACGGAGACCCGTCATAACATTGCTCGGCAAGTTCCTGCTGCAATGTCTCGCAATAGGCCAATACCGCTTGCCGCTCGTCGTCATTGCGATAGATCGGCAGAATCACTATATGCGCCGGCGCCAGTTTCGGCGGCACGATCAGTCCATCGTCGTCGCTGTGCGTCATAATCAGGCAGCCGATCAGCCGCGTGGAGACTCCCCACGAGGTCGTCCAGGCGTATACCTCCTGACCGTTTTGATCCTGGAACTTAATCTCCTGTGCCTTGGAAAAGTTCTGACCGAGAAAGTGTGAGGTGCCCGCCTGCAATGCCTTGCGGTCCTGCATCATGGCCTCGATGCTGTAAGTATCGACCGCGCCCGGAAACCGCTCACCGGTCGTTTTCACTCCTCGGATGACCGGCATCGCCATCGTGTTCTCTGCAAAGTCGGCATACACGTCGAGCATCCGCAACGTCTCCTCGACGGCTTCCTCTCGTGTGGCATGGACCGTGTGGCCTTCTTGCCAGAGAAACTCGGTAGTCCGCAAAAACATGCGTGTGCGCAGCTCCCAGCGGACGACGTTGGCCCATTGATTGATCAGGATCGGCAGGTCGCGATAAGACTGGACCCAGCGAGAAAACGTCGAGCCGATAATGGTCTCGCTCGTCGGTCGCACGATCAGCGGCTCGTCGAGCTTCCCGGCCGGTTGCAGTCCGCCGCCGGGCGCTGGCTCCAGCCGATGGTGCGTCACGACGGCACATTCCTTCGCGAATCCCTCGATATGTTGGGCTTCCTTTTCCAAAAAGCTCATCGGGATGAACAACGGAAAATAGGCATTCTCGTGACCGGTCGCCTTAAACATTCCGTCGAGCACGCTTTGAATATTTTCCCACAGCGCATAGCCCCACGGCTTGATCACCATGCAGCCCCGCACGTCCGAGTTCTCGGCCAGGTCCGCTGCTTTGACGACCTGCTGATACCATTCGGGATAATCTTCGGCCCTCGTCGGGCTGATCGCGTTCTGAGCTTTCTTTGCCATCGTCGCCTTTTTTGTTATGTCCGTAACATTCCTGCGCGGATCTTAAGACAGCATTCTAGGTTATGCGACCCACGCCGGGCAATGACGATTCGTGTCGTGCGAGCCGCTACCACCACCGTCTGCCGGTTGTGGGAAGCGTGGAGGTCGCCTAGAATCGTGGTCGCCGTATCGCTCATAGCCATTCACGACTCATCAGACAAATAGACAGGCCTTGTATTTAAGGAGCCACACAGATTAAACACGGATTGAAAGAATAGAACCGCAGATGAACGCGGATAAACGCAGATTTCCTGGTTCCCAAGCAGGGCTTGGGCACGAGTCAAGAATTGACAGCAAGCGTAGTAGTACGATCGGTAATAGATCGCTCCAACCTTGATCTGCGTCCATCTGCGGTTCCCCTTTTTCCCTTCTGATCCGTGGCTAGGAAATTCTCGTTAACGGTTACCTTCGCCCCTGTTTTTTCATATTTCTCACACCGCTTCGACTGATGCCCTACGCGTAGAAAGACCGTCTCGCATGTCCTCTCGTCAATTTGCCAGTCAGCTTCGCCATCAAGATTCGGTCAACGAAGTCTATCTTGCTTCCGACAAGCAGTTGCGGCCGAATCGTAACGGCAACTTCTTTCTTCAGCTCGATCTGTCCGACCGCAGCGGATCGATCGCCGCGCGACTTTGGAACGCCAGCGAGAAGGATTTTGCGAGTTTCGAAAACGGTGACTACGTTCGCGTGGAAGGGGCCGCCCAACTTTTTCAAGGCAGCATGCAGATGATCACCACCTCGATTCTCAAGGTGCCGCACGCCGAAGTGAATGACGAAGACTTCGTTGTGCTCGGCTCTCAAGAGATCGACCGCATGGCGACACGGCTCGGCGAGATACTTCGCGACATCCAATCGCCCCCTCTGCGGAACTTGGCCGAATGCTACCTGATGGACGAGACGTTCATGAGCCGCTTCACTCGGGCACCGGCCGGCGTGAAGAACCACCATGCCTATCAAGGTGGATTGGTCGAGCATGTTACGAACCTGATGGAGTTGATTCTGCGGATCGCCGATCGTTATCCCGAGTTGGATGCCGATCTGCTACTGGTCGGGGCGCTGGTACATGATTCCGGCAAGGTCGACGAGCTGAGCTACGAGCGAGATCTGGCCTACACCGACCAGGGACAATTGCTCGGACACATCGTGTTGGGCATGGGCATGCTCGAGGAAAAAATCCGCGAGGCAGAGCAACTTTCCGGCGAACCGATTCCCGAAGATCTTATGCTGCAATTGAAACACTTGATCGTCAGCCATCATGGCGATCGCGAATTTGGCAGTCCGACGGTCCCGATGACGCTCGAAGCGGTCGCGTTGCATCACCTTGACAATCTCGACGCGAAGCTGCACCAGTTCAGCCAGTTGCTCCGTGACGACGTGAACACCGAGGGCTCCTGGACACGCTACCATCCGAACCTCGGACGGAAGCTGTACAAGAAGTCGAACTTACCGAACACCGCATGACGCACTCCGACCTGGAACAAAGCATACTGGAACATGTCGGCGCGGCCGGTTACAAGCCGGTCAAGCCCCGCGTGATCGCCAAAAATCTTGGCCTTTGCGACGATGCGGCGCGCAATCTGAAAAAGGCGGTCAAACGGCTCGTCCGACAAGGCAAGCTCGCGTACGGCCAAAACCATCTGGTCGGGCTGCCGGCCGCCAGTGATTTGAAAACTACTTCGAACACTACTTCGAACACTGCTTCCGGCGCCAATTCAAACCGCGTCACCGGCGTGTTTCGTCGCCGTCAGGCAGGCTACGGATTCGTGCGGCCCAGCCACGCCCGGCCGAGCGATGGACGTAGCCAGGACATTTACGTCGCTACCAAGAACGCTCGCGATGCGTCCAGCGGCGACGTCGTCCTGGTGCGACTGCACAAACAGCGACCCCACCAGCGCGAACGGCCCGGTCCGAGTGGCGAGATCATCGAAATCATCGAGCGCGAGACGCATCGGTTCGTGGGCACCTATTTCGAGCGAGCCGGCTTGGCGCTCGTGCAAATCGACGGCGAAGTTTTTTCCCGAGCGATTCTGGTCGGCGATCCGACCGCCAGCGATGCTCAGATCAACGACAAAGTCGTTATCGAAATGGTCCGCTTCCCATCGCATGTTCACGATGGCGAAGCTGTGGTTATCGACGTACTCGGCCCGCGAGGTGACCCGGGCGTCGATACGATGACGATCATTCACGAGTTCAATCTGCCTGGCGAGTTTGACGAGGAGGTGCTCGACGCCGCTCGCCAACAGGCCGAGACGTTCGACGAATCGATACCTGAGGACCGTCTCGACCTGACCGGTGAAACGGTGATCACCATCGATCCGGCCGACGCCCGCGATTTTGACGACGCGATTTCACTCACGAAAACAGCCGCCGGTCATTGGCTGCTCGGGGTCCACATCGCCGACGTATCGCACTTCGTACAGCCGCGAACGCCGCTCGATCAAGATGCCCGCGACCGCGCAACGAGCGTCTATCTGCCCGATCAAGTCATCCCCATGCTGCCCGAAATTATCTCCAACAATCTCGCCAGTCTGCAACCCGATCGCCAGCGGTATACCCTCACCGCACAGATCGAGTTCACGGACAGCGGCACCCGCGTCGCCACCGACGTTCATGTCGCGGCGATCAAGAGCGCGCGGCGATTCACCTACGAGGAGGTCGACCAATACCTGGCCGATCGGTCGGCTTGGCGGAAAAAAATCAAGCCAGAAGTTCACTCTCTGCTGGGCAACATGCACTCTTTGGCAATGATTCTTCGGCGACTCCGCAGAGAGCGTGGCTCGTTGGAACTCACGATGCCCGAACTAAAAATCGATCTGGATAAGCAAGGCCGGGTCGCTGGGGCTCACGTCGTCGAGAATACCATAAGC
>CAUYYY010000002.1:0-21119 GCA_963577165.1 Planctomycetota bacterium
CATTCTGAAACTCAAATGGCAGATCGCGCACCTCGAATCGGCATGGATAATCCCGAAGGTTATCAACACCAAACGCACGCAAGACAAAATCGTCCGGCGCTCTAGGAAGAGTTCGATCGGCACCCATCACATGGCAGCCGACATCCATCTTCCTGGCAAGCTGCTCCAGTCGCATGTCGGCATACTGTTCCGGCACGGTGTCCCGAGCATGATGCGCCAGATACCACAAGTCCATTCTGGGCGCCCAGGAGATTTGATCCGTTGGCTCACCACGGATCGCGGCTAGCATTCGTTCTTTATGTGTCATTCTGATTGTGGCTTTCAACCTTGAATTGGCCAAAAGAAAACGCAATCTCCAATTCTTCGAATAGGATGTTTCCCTCCGCATCGGTTTCGAGCAGATCGGTCATGAAATCGTTCCACTCATCCCTTCTTGGTCCTACACGAGAGTTAAGCCAGGCTGTTTGTGACGGAGCGGTGGCATAAACAAACAGACGATTACCGGATCGATGGACCACCATATTGACGTCATTTTCCCGCATCGTTTCGAGCAATTCGGGCCAGCATTCATCATGCGCCTTTTTGTAGCGATCATAGCATCCTGGTCTCAGCCTCAGTCCCAGGCCAATTGAAAACATGTTTGAACTCCCACTCTACAGTGATCTGAGATAATCACGATACAGGATAGTCTCTGAGATGGTGTCGCACTCATTGCAGTTTTTCCATGTATCCCAGACATACTCAATACACAGCCAACCGCGATAGTCATGTTTCTTCAATAGTTTTACGACTCGCTTGAAATCGATCGCGTTTTCCTTAAACGAACATTGCACGCGTCCCTTGCATGAGCCACGAACGTGAAAATGGCTGGTGTAGGCAAGCAGTTGTTCGCAAGCAGAGTCCGCCATACCCATCGCAATAAAATGGCCGTAGTCCATCGTCAGGGTAAGGCCGGGTACCTGTGCAACCATCTTTTCTGATTGCTTTGTTGTTTGGATAATTGCGCCGATATGCGGCTCGACTGAGAAAACGATACGATGTGCCTGGGCTTGTTCGATGCGCCATGCCAGTTCGTCCGCACACCGCTCAAAGGAATCATTGCGACGTTCACACTTGAACGCCAAGCCTGGCAGTGACGTCATATGTTTGCTACCACATACACAAGCGTATTCCAGGGCCTTTAAGAACAGGTCACGAGCCTTGCGCCTTCGCTGCGGATATGGATGATTCGTAACATAGCCAACGCCATTCAAATCCAGAAACAGATCCGTCATGGTCAGCCCAGCATTGTCCAGCTTACGTTGCAATAATCGGGCTGATCGCTTGGGATGATTCAACTGGTCGGATGGTTGAAGATGCGATATGCCCTCGAATAGCCCGATGTCGATACCCTTGAACCCCAACATCCGGACGAGTTGGAGAACATGGTTATGGCTCATTAGCGGAAACGTAAAGTCGGGACAGGAAAGTTTAACCATGAACGCACCCTACTTCTTGGCAAATTGATTTGTTATGCAATGCAAATATTACTATTTGTTCTTGCGGATTGGCACGATGCTTCTATCACTTTCATCGCGTTTAGTCCCAGTTCGGCAGGCGATCGATTCGGAGCATCACCTGTCACTGCATCTATCAGGTTTTCCGTCGGTGCGAACATGGGATAGATTTCATCCTTCGGTAAATCCGGATAAGAAGTCGGCTTCCCATCTAGCCCACCATAGCTCATTGGCCTGCCCCCTTCAACCGAGTCCAGATCCGAAGTGATAATCCGGTGAATTGGACACAATTTGAAGGAGGGCATTCGATGCCACGAGGTAAGAAGTACCGAGCGGAAGAGATCATCCCGAAGCTCCGTGAGGCGGAGATTCTGATCTCCCAGGGGAACACCCAAGAGTTGGCGGCGAAGAATATCGGCGTCTCAGTTCAGACGCTGATCCGCTGGCGTAAGGAGTACGGCGGCTTGCGGATCGACCAGGCGAAGCGTCTGAAGGCGGTAGAGAAGGAGAATGGCCAACATCAGGACGCGATTCCACGACTAATTGACGGTCTTTGGTATTCCCCACACACCCAGGTCCTCCTGGCGCGAGAAAGGTGGATATCGGCTGCGCCAGATCATAAAGGGCCTGTTCTTCCAGCATGGGAAGAATCAGCATAAAACCACTGCCGCGTGATCGGTGGGAGCAACCGAGATTCTTACAGGGATCAACCGTTAGGAGGTTGCTCCAGCTGTTGCATCCGATTTTACCTGGCGGGAACGTGCCGTTTACCGCCTCGTAACCATGGAACGCCAGCACAATCTGCTTGAGGTTGTTGGTACACTTGATCCTGCGGGCCGCCGCCCGGGCGGCCTGTATCGCCGGCAACATGATCGCGACGAGAACGCCAATGATGGCAATCACCACAAGCAGTTCCACAAGGGTAAAACCACCGTGGCCGTTTCGGATTGCCGCTTTTTCACGACGCGTGAGCGAGAATCGGTTACAACGACCTTGGCACATTACAATCCTCCTCGTCCTGCAAACGTATTCCGCAGCGTCTGAGAGGGTGTATGAAAAATGCTGTCGTCACCAAATCCCAAACCGACGATTGCGACGTTGATTCGTTTGTTGCTCATAACACTTGGCTGCCGAACATACCTAGTCTTCTGATTGGGAAAGATACTTACACACGGAAAACAACGGATACTTACCAGGGCACAGTAGCCAACCTAAAGATCAATGAGATATTACGCATAAAACCTTAGACATATTACCGAGGTGACTATAGCAATACACCCGCATTACAGGTTATGAATGAACTGGTGCGGCCTACCATGAATCAGATACAGTGATATTTCACTTCACTGCCGTAGATCCACAGGTACCTTCCCGAGTCTCATTTCCAAAGAACACGAATGAAGCAACGTCGATCCGTATTCTTGCTAATCGAAACGTCGAACTCGTATGCTCGATGTCTACTTGACGGCATCCTCGCCTCGGCCCACAAGTGCAACCTACACCAACTCGTCGGCCAATTTGTCTCCGAGCCGTTCCACGTCCCCACAGGGCTCCACGACCAACGTCCGCATGCGTTGTTTGAGTGGGCAATTTGCGCTATAATGGTTCATTTCCCCAATCGCTTAATTCTGTCGTAAGTACCGGTTGTCAAATGACATCGTACAATCTCACGCATCTCAAACAGCTCGAAGCAGAGAGCATCCACATCATCCGCGAGGTGGTGGCCGAGTTCGAAAAGCCGGTCATGCTCTACTCGGTCGGCAAAGACTCGTCGGTGATGGTTCATCTGGCGCTGAAGGCCTTTCACCCAGCCAAGCTGCCCTTTCCGCTGATGCACGTCGACACGACGTTCAAGTTTCGCGAGATGATCGAGTTTCGGGAAAAATATGCCCGGGACGAACTGGGGCTGGATCTGATCGTGCATATCAACGAGGAGGGCCGGCAGGCGGGCGTGACGCCGTTTACACATGGCAGCAAGAAGTACACCGACATCATGAAGACCGAGGGCCTGTTGCAGGCGATCAACAAGTATCAGTTTGACGCGGCCTTTGGCGGAGCCCGGCGCGACGAAGAGAAATCACGGGCCAAGGAACGGGTCTATTCGTTTCGCGACACACATCATCGCTGGGATCCGAAGAACCAGCGGCCCGAGCTGTGGAACCTGTACAATGGTCGTGTGAACCAGGGCGAGAGCATTCGGGTGTTTCCGCTTTCAAACTGGACAGAGTTGGACGTTTGGCAGTACATCCACTTAGAGAAAATTCCGATCGTGCCGCTCTACTTCGCGGCCAAGCGACCGGTGGTCGAGCGTGACGGCACGTTGATCATGGTCGACGACGACCGGCTGCCGCTCGAAGAGGGCGAAGTTCCCGAGCAGCGGCTGGTGCGGTTTCGTACGCTGGGCTGTTATCCGCTGACCGGTGCGGTCGAGTCGAGTGCCACAACGCTGCCCGAGATCATCCAGGAGATGTTGCTCGCCAAGCAATCAGAACGACAGGGCCGCGTAATCGACTACGACCAGTCGGGCTCGATGGAAGAAAAAAAACGAGAAGGGTATTTTTGAATTCGGAATGCGGAGTGCGGAATCTTGTGCGGCTATGTTAGCAATCCGTAGCGGGCCGTTTGAATGTCTGACTTTGCCAATGGGTTGAAAGACCGTAGGAAGCAGTTCGGGTTACGGGTCATTCGAGTCGTTCAAAGTCTGAACAACGATAAAATTAGCAAAACCATCGGGAACCAACTCATGCGATGTGGCACATTGGTAGGAGCAAATTATCGTGCGGTTTGTAGGGCACGTTCGCCAGCCGAGTTTCGATCAAAACTAGGTATTGTCGAAGAAGAAGCAGACGAGGCAATTTACTGGATGGAAATGTTGATCGAGGCAGGGCTTGTCTCTGAACGGCGACTACAAGATCTTGTAAAAGAGGCAAACGAAATATTGGCCATCATGGTAACATCGATCAATACGTCCAAACGGAACAAGTGACTCCGCAATCCGAATTCCGCATTTCTATGTCCCATCAATCTGATCTCATCGCGACCGACATCGATGCCTACCTGGCGCAGCATGAGCGCAAGGAGCTGGTGCGGTTTTTGACGTGTGGCAGTGTCGACGACGGCAAAAGTACGCTTATCGGGCGGATGCTTTACGACTCGAAGATGATCTACGAGGATCAACTGGCGGCGATCCAGCGCGATTCGGTCACGCTCGGCTCGACCGGTGGTGACTTCGATCCGGCCCTGTTGACCGACGGGCTGAAGGCCGAGCGGGAGCAAGGCATCACGATCGATGTGGCGTACCGATACTTCTCAACGGCCAAGCGAAAATTCATCATCGCCGACACGCCGGGCCACGAGCAGTACACACGGAACATGGCCACCGGCGCGGCGAATTGCGATCTGGCGATCATCCTCATCGACGCCCGGCACGGTGTGATGACGCAAACTCGGCGGCACAGCTTCATCGTGTCGCTTTTGGGTATCAAGCACGTAGTGGTGGCGATCAACAAGATGGATCTGGTCGAGTTCTCGCAGGAGACTTTCGAGAAAATCGAGGCGGACTATCGCGCGTTCGCAGCCAAGCTCGATATCGAGGATTTGCGGTTCTTGCCGATCTCGGCACTGCAAGGAGACAACCTGATCGAGCATAGCGAGAACATGCCGTGGTACGAAGGCAGTACGCTGATGCACGTGCTGGAGAACCTCTATATCGGCTCGGACAGAAACATGCGCGACTTTCGTATGCCGGTGCAGTTGGTGAACCGGCCGCACCTCGATTTTCGCGGCTTCTGCGGTACGATCGCCTCGGGCATCGTCCGGCCGGGCGACGAGGTGATGGTACTGCCCTCGCGAAAGACCAGCCGGGTGAAGTCGATTGTGACGTTCGACGGTGAACTGGACGAGGCGTTCACGCCGATGGCCGTGACGCTCACGCTTGAGGACGAGATCGATGTGAGCCGGGGCGACATGATCGCGCGGACGGGCAACGTGCCGCATGTCGACCAGACGTTCGACGCGATGGTCGTGTGGATGGCGGATGATCCGCTGGTGCCAGGCAAGCAGTATCTGTTTAAGCACACGACGCAGACGGTTCGCGGCTCGGTGTCGACGCTGCGATACAAGATCGACGTCAACACGCTGCACCGTCAGGACGCGCCGACGCTGGCGCTGAACGAGATTGGGCGGTGCGCTGTCTCGCTGAGCCGGCCGATCGCTTTTGACAGCTACAAGGTAAACCACAGTACGGGCGCACTGATTGTGATCGATCGGATGACGAATGTGACGGTCGGCGCCGGCATGATTCTCGATCACACGGCCGGCAGCGATCAGCAGGACTATTGGGAAAGTACGCCGCAGAGCGAGCAGCTGCACGCCGAGTCGAGCAACGTGACGACCGACGAGCGGAAAGCGCGGTTCGGACAGCGGTCGGTCACGCTGTTGTTGACCGGACTAGCGGGAGCCGGTAAGACGACGATCGCCTATGCTCTTGAGCGGCGGCTGTTCGACTCGGGCCGCGCGGCGACAGTGCTCGATGGCCAAAACATGCGGATTGGCATCAGCAAAGATCTGGGCTTCACGGCCGACGAGCGTAGCGAGAACCTGCGCCGCAGCAGCGAGGTCGCCCGGCTGATGAACAATGCCGGACTGATTTGTATCGCGGCGTTTGTGGCGCCGAGCCAGTCAGTTCGGGAGAAGGCACGAGAAGTAGTCGGCGAGGACCGATTCCTGGTCGTTCATTTGTCCGCGCCGGTCGATGTTTGCCGCGAGCGGGATACCGAGGGTTTGTATCCGCTGGCCGACTCGGGCGAGATTGCCAACTTCCCCGGCGTATCGGCCCCGTACGACGAGCCGAAGTCGCCCGACCTGGTGCTGCCGACACACGAGTGGCCGGTCGAGAAGTGTGCTGAGGCGGTGATGGAGCTACTGCGATCAGCGAAAGTGATCGACTAGATGTAGTACATCGACTCGCTGTGGTGGCTGGCGCGGTCGGCCAGGGCAGCGATCGTGATCTCGTCGAGCATCGTCTGGTAGCGCTTGGACAAGTCGGTCCACGTTTCACCGATCACCCGGACCGTAGGCGAATCGGCGGTGGCATTGGAGTCCCACTCGTTCTGCCCATCGATCGCGGCTCCGTTCGTCGCAGCCCCGTCAATCACAGCGCAGACGTCGCCGAGCGTGATCTCGCGTGGATCGCGGCTGAGGCGATATCCGCCACACGCACCGCGGTTACTCAGGACGATGCCGGCGTTTTTCAACTGAATGAGCAGTTGGACGAGGAATTTTGAAGGAACGCCGTTCGCTTCGCCAATACAACGGATGCGTACCGGCTCGCCAGTGCCGTAGGCACGGGCCAACTCGACCATGGCAATACACGCGTATTCAACTTTGGCGGATAGTTTCACGGTGTTTTTTCCGGCCGGGCGGCCAGGGCAAAAAGTTAGATGCCGCTGCCGTCTTGTTCTTCATGGGTATGCAGACCGCATTCGGTTTTTTCGGTTCCGCTCCAGCGGCCGGCCCGCTCGTCTTCGCCGGCGTGTACCGAACGTGTGCAAGGCCAGCAACCGATACTCGGATAGCCTTGATCGTGCAACGGGTTATACGGGACGTCATTTGCGACAATAAACTTCCATACGTCGGCCTTGGTCCAGTTGGCCAACGGGCTGATCTTCACCAAGCCAAACTTAGCGTCCCAGTCGACGATCGGCGCTTGCGCACGGTCGGGGCTTTGATCGCGACGGATACCGCTCATCCAGGCTTCCATGCCCTCGACCGCTTGTCGAAGCACGACCACTTTGCGGTCGAAGCAGCAGCGGTCGGGCTGCGTCTTGTAAAGCGGGCCGCCGTGTTGCGCCTCGTATTGCTCGACGGTTAGCTCGGGTCGACGCAGCTCGACCTCGATGCCGTAGCGCTGGGCGATCTTGTCACGCAGGTCAAGTGTCTCTTGAAACTGATAACCTGTTTCGAGATTGAATACATGGGTCCGCGGCTGAATCTCCGAGAGCATCTGCAGAATGACGCACCCTTCGGGCCCGAAGGCGGTCGCCATGGTGAGCTGGGGAAAGTACCGGTCTACGGCCCAGCGGATGATCTCTTGGGGCGTGGCTGTTTCGAACCGCTCGCTATCGAGGCGAATCTGTTCGAGCTGCTCGGGGCTAGCAGTACGCTCCGCGACAGCCGACGAAACAGCGGAACGGTCAGACTCGGTGTCCGGTTCGACTATCGTAAGTGGTTTGTTCATTGTGGGTTCTGTCGACACAGTGGCCATGACATGCCTCACTCCCGCTCCATCGCGGGTAGTAAATGATACGTATGTTACTTATCAAAGTCAAGTAAACGATCTGTTATCCTCTCGTATCGTCTCGGGCGGGCCCGATTCTCCAACTTGTAACGATTCTTTGGACCGGACGAAGGGGGACGGGATGGGGCGAAATCCACGATCCGGATGCCGCAAGTCGTTATAGGAACGGGTACTTGACGCTGGTCGGGCGAATCGTCAGGATCGGAGGCCTTATCCGCGTGGCATGCAGGCAGGTTCGAAGATTTGAGACAGGAAGGGAACCACGATGATCAGGGTCGGCATTGCCGGAATCGGCTTTATGGGGATGGTCCACTATCTGAGCTACCAGAAGGTGCGCTCTGCCAAGGTGGTGGCGCTCTGTGAAACGATTCAAAAACGGCTCGATGGCGATTGGCGTGACATCAAAGGCAACTTCGGGCCGGCCGGCAAAAAGATGAATCTGAAGGGCATCGCCAAGTACGATGATCTGGACGATTTGCTTGCCGACTCGAATATCGACGTGGTCGACGTCTGTCTGCCCCCGCGATTTCACCCCGACGTGACGATTCGCGCATTGAAAGCCGGCAAGCATGTGTTCTGCGAGAAGCCGATTGCGCTGACCGCCAAGGATGCACGACGGATGGTGGCGGCCGCACAGAAGGCCAAACGCATCCTGATGATTGGCCACGTGTTGCCGATGTTTCCCGAATATGGCAAAGCGTATCAGTTGATCCAGAATGGCAAGTATGGCCGGTTGATGGGCGGAAGTTTCAAGCGGGTGATCTCCGACCCATTGTGGATACCGAATTTTTTTGATCCGGCGGCCATTGGCGGACCAATGTTTGATCTGCACATTCACGATGCACATTTTATTCGCTTGGCCTGCGGCATGCCTGACAGCCTATTCACGACCGGCCGGATGCGGGGCGAGGTGGCCGAATATTTCACAACGCAGTTTGTCTACGAGGATTCGGACCTGGCCGTAACCGCGACCAGCGGCGTGATCAATCAGCAGGGCCGATCGTTTACCCATGCGTTCGAGATTCACCTCGAACGGGCCACGCTGCTGTTCGACTTCGCCATGATCGGTGACAAGCCAGAACTGCTTACGCCGTTTACCGTGCTTGATTCGAAGGGCAAGGTATTGCAGCCGAAGCTCGGCGAGGGCGATCCGATGGTTGCATTTGAGCATGAACTCAAGGAGGTGGCCCGGGCAGTGCAGGCTCTCAAGGCGTCGCCCATCTTGGACGGGCAACTGGCGCGCGATGCGGTCGTGTTGTGCCAGAAACAAACGCAATCGCTCCAGAGCGGTCGTGTCGTGCGCGTTTGAACTGTAGGGAACGTGCCTCCGTGCCGTTCCGCGCCGCTGGGTACACGCATTCCACTCCGCTGCAACGGAACGCCACAGAGGGCGTTCCCTACAGTCTTCAGGTCGATCCAGCACTGCTGGACAAGTCGCTAGATCCGCCGTGGCGGGCCAGCAGTGGCACCCAATTTTACTGTCCAAGCTGGGACTTGCGGCGAAGGATGTGATGGTAGTGCTGGGCGAAGCGGTGCGCTTCGTCGCGGACGTATTGCAAGAGCCGCAGGGCGAACGAGTGCCGGCTGAGTCGGAGCGGTTCGTCGATGCCGGCAATAAACAATTCTTCCTCGCGTTTGGCGAGTGAGAGAACCAGCGGCGGACGAATATCGAGCTGCGAGAGCGCGGCCAGGGCGGCATTGAGTTGCCCTCGTCCGCCGTCGATCAGTAAAATGTCGGGCAGCAGGTCGCCCGCGTCGTCGAGCTTGGCAAATCGTCGGGCGACAACCTCGTGAATGCTGGCGTAGTCGTCGATTCCCTCAGCGTTGCGAATACGAAAACGCCGATAGCCGGGCTTGAACGGCATGCCGTCGATGAATTGCACGAGACTGGCGACCGTTTCCCCGCCGCCAAGATGCGCGATATCGACCCCTTCGATCGTTCGTGGCTGCTCGCTCAGCTTGAGCACTTTCTGCAAGCCGGCCAAGCCCCGTTTCGGATCGATGTAAAAAACCTCGGGCTGGGCATGCTTGTCGAGTTCGCCCCGTTCATTGAGCGTTAGCAACATGCGAATCTCGTCGCGCAGCCGAGCGGCCTGTTCAAACCTTCGCTCGGCGGCGGCCGCCTCCATCTCACGATTCATATCCTTGAGCAGCGACTCTCGCTTGCCTTCGAGAAACATTCGCAGCCGACGGACGTCGCGGCGGTAATCTTCTTTGGAGATTTGCAAGTTGCACGGCGCCGTACATTGATTGATCGAGGCGAGCAGGCAAGGCCGGAACCACTGCCACCGCTCGTCCGACGCGCCGATATCAAGCGAACAGGTGCGAAACTTAAAAATACGCTGTAGCACCTGGACCGCGCCGCGGAGACTGCCAGCGCTGGTGAACGGACCAAAAAGTTTGACGCCGCTCGCGCGTGGCTCCCGGGTGACCTCGATACGCGGGTAGTCCTCGTGCGTGGTGATCTGCAAATAGGGGAACGTCTTGTCGTCTTTTCGTTCCTGGTTAAACTTCGGCTGCACGTCCTTGATGAGCCGCGATTCGGCCAGCAGTGCGTCGACCTCGCTTTCGGCCGACAAGAAATCGATGTCGTAGATCTCTTTCACCAGCCGAGCCGTTCGTTTTTCTTCGGCGGCCGCTTTGAGAAAGTAGCTGCTGGCCCGGGTACGCAGGTTCTTCGCCTTGCCAACATAGATCACACGGCCGGCGGCATCATTCATCAGATAGACACCGGGCGTCTGCGGAAACGCACGGGCTTTTTCCGCAGCCCGGGCGAACCATTCGACCTGGGTCTTCGGCAGCTCGTCGGGTGTCTCTGTGTCAGACATTCGGCTCTCGTTGGTCCTGGCTCACACTGCTGGGCAAGTCGCTAGATTCGCTGTGGCGGGCCAGCAGTGCCACCCGGCTACGCATTGGCGAACGCACGGAGGTCCTGCTCCAACGCGCTGAGCCGGTCAGCGAGTTCTTCTTTCGTCGTGTCGAGGTTCGCGAGTTGCTCGGCCGGCTCGAACGTGAACATGTAAAACTTTACCTTCGGTTCGGTGCCGCTGGGGCGCACGGCCACATAATTGCCGGTTGATTTCAGGTCAAGCATGACCATGTCGCCGGTGGGCCCTTCGAGCGGCCCCGTCTTGCTACTAGGCACACCCATTTTGCCGCCAGGCACCACCACCGTACCATGCTGATAGTCTCGAACGCGAGCGATTTTCATGCCGGCCAGGCTGCTGGGCGGCGCAGCGCGGAATCGCTCCATCACGGCTTGGATCTGCTTCATGCCTTCGGCGCCCGGCATGGTAACCGAAACGGTGTTCTCGGCATGCGCGCCGTGCTGCCAGAAAATCGCATCAAGTTTTTCGTGCAGTGTCTGGCCGTCGGCCTTGAGCTTGGCGGCCAGTTCGGCCAGCAACATAGCCGTGACTGAGGCGTCTTTATCGCGGGCATACTGTCCGACCAAGTAGCCGTGCGATTCTTCAGCGCCGAAGACGAACCGGTCCGCGCCGACCTGGTCCATGATGCCGCCGATCCATTTGAAGCCGACCAGCAAGTCGCCGTGGGTTTGCACACCGTAGCTGTCGGCGATGCGGCGGATGAGTTCCGTCGTAACGAGTGTTTTTACCACGTAGTGCTCGCCGGTCAGCGTACCGGCGGCCCGGCGTGATTCGAGAATGTAGTCGGCCAAGAGCGCGCCGATTTGATTGCCGGTGAATGTTTGCCAAGGAGCGTTGGGTGCAGTCGTGAGCGGCGCCGCACAACCGAGCCGGTCGCAATCGGGATCGCTAGCCATCGCCAAGTCGGCGGACGTTTCTTTCGCCCGCTCGACGATCGAATCGAACACAGCCGGGTTTTCAGGGTTGGAAACGTGGCCAGGCACGTTAGGAAAATCGCCATCGGGCTCGGCATGGTCGGCAAACAATTCGACATCCGTGAACCCGTCGGCCTGCAACACCGGACAGACGGCCGAGGCGCCGACACCGTGAAGCGGCGAATAGATGATTCTCACATCGCGTGGGCCGGGCAATGCCTCGGCAGCGACCGCCGCGACGAACGCCGTGTCGACTTCGTCCTGGCAGGCGATGATCTTGCCGTCGGCCACCGCATCGTCGAAAGGCGTGCGCTGAATCTCTTTCGCTTGCATC
Source organism: Planctomycetota bacterium (assembly GCA_963577165.1). Taxonomy (GTDB): domain Bacteria; phylum Planctomycetota; class Planctomycetia; order Pirellulales; family CAUYYY01; genus CAUYYY01. Next base: position 11,931 of record CAUYYY010000002.1, read on the forward strand.
ACGCAATCGATCACACCCCGATCGTGCGGCGGAAGGATCTGGCCGCCGGTCGACCAATAGACCTTGACCGCATTGTCGCTGGGTGGGTTGTGGCTGGCCGTGACCATGATTCCGCAGTTGCACTTTTTGTAGCGAACGGTAAACGAAAGTTCGGGCGTGCTGCGATAACCCTCCAGGAAATAAACCGTGAAGCCGGCCGCGATCATGATCTCGGCCGACAGCCGGGCAAACTCAAGGGAGCGGTGTCGTGTGTCATAGGCGATGGCGCAGGCAAGCGATGCGGCATCGTCGGATTGCTGCCGCACATAGTCGGCCAGTCCCTGCGCACTCTCGCCGATCGTTCGCTCGTTGATCGTGTTCGAACCGATTGGATACATTCGGCCGCGGCGGCCGCCCGTGCCGAATGGAATGATCGTCCAGAAGGCGTCATCGAGCGCCTGCCATTTCTGTTGGGCAATATGTTCGACGATCTGGTCGGTGTAGGCGGCATATTGGGGCTGCGTGAGCCAGGTGCGAATGTTTTCAACCGCACCGTCGCTAAACTGTCCGCTGCTGGCGGCCGAGCCTAATTGTTCAAGTGCTGTTTCGAGGTTCATAATCGGCAGGGTTTTTCCAATTGCTGAATTGGTGGACATATTGGCGAAATCAACGAGGAAATTGTACCAGGGGCCGTGGTCCGATGAACAGGGCGAGCGATATGCTGCGAGCTGTCACGAGAGACGGTGACCTTTAGCAAATGGGGCCTTCAGCAAATGGCGACCTTTGGCAAATGGCCGGAGACGGATTAAGATGGTGCGTTATGTTGAAGGACGATTGACCGTACCTTTTGCATATTCGCGATTCGGCGCAGAGGATCACCGTTTATACATGCGATGGGAAAGCAAGAGTTGGACATGGGAGACTGTCCGCTGTGTAGCCGCCAGGGCCAGACGAGGCATAGGTATCTGGTGATATCGGCGTACCGTCTGCTGGTGATTCAACTCAAGCATCCCCATGCGAAAGACTGGGCATTTACACGGCTGACAACCATCGGCCAAGCCTGCCGCGCCGTCGCTGCAGAAACCCTCCGCACGACCCTCGCCTGGGCCATGGAACAAATCGCCGATCATTCCAGAAATGCACAGCACGGCACGCTTACAGCGATCAACAGTTGGTCTTGACCGCAGAGAGGATAGTTGGTCTTGACCGCAGAGAGCCCGTCTAGGACACTCTCGAACCCATCTTTTCGCGCTCGACTGCGTGTGGTGCCCCTTCTGTGCCAAATATGATTAAGCACAAATACGTGCCATATGCAAGATTCCAGTTCAATTCACCTCCAGTTCACTTATTGACGAGCCGACTAGAGAGGTGGAGTCTCTCCGTACCGACATTCAGACGGTGAGCGAAGGATTGTTTAGCATGTGGGCCACCCATAACCTGGCTACACGCACCGTGATCTGGCTGGCAGCCATCACGCTACACGTGCAGGGCCTGCCAGCAGCCTCGTGTGGTCGTGCTAGCAGCAAGAGTTGCTGTCAGAAAACGAGCAATCCAAGGGCTGCTGCTCGGCGCAGCAGGTCCGCGAAGGCCGGTGCTGCTGCGCTAAGCGAGCGGCTACGACTCATTCATGTTGCGGAAGCGATAATAGTGAGCAAGGTTTTCGTTGCAACTGCGGGGCCAACTGTCAGTGTAGAAAAACCGAACAGCCAAGGCCCGCTACGCCACCCGTCAAAAATAACACGACGAAGAAGGTGGCAAGCCAATCGGCCTCAATAGTTTCGCCTGCCACGGCCTACCAGTCCCCAACCACTCGATGCGTCAACCGCAGCAGATACCCTAGCTGCTCTTGATCGTTGTGTATCTCTTTGCCGGTTCACGCTCTGAACCGGATACGCTAGCACCTTTGCGCGCACTGCAAATGGGCTGCTGCGCGTCTCTGGTGCGTTTGCTCGTCATCGCTGCACTGCGGCAAGCCACGGAAATCAAACCGGCGAGGTCATCATGAACGATGCAGACATCAACACGTCTCCCGAAGAGTCTACGGTTTCACAAGCCGGTCGGGGCAAAGTTGTCGAAAGCAGCGCCGCCCGAGACCGAAACGAGTCTCGGCGCTGGTGGATCAAGCTTTTCGTGCAGCCTCTATTGTTGCTGATAGCCGGCGTGGTACTCATTGCCGGTCTTGGCCTAGCGCAAAAGCTCGGCTGGATTTCTTCCGGCAGCGGCGGCGAGCACACAGTCTCGGCGGCGAATGAGAGCACGCGGTACATCTGTCCGATGATGTGTACACCGCCGCAGGCCGAGTCAGGTCGCTGCCCTGTTTGCGCGATGGAACTTGTGCCGGCGACTTCTGGTGGGGGCAACACCGACTCGCGTTCGGTTCAGATCGATCCCACAGCTCGCCGCGTAGCGAACATCCGCACCGTGGCCGTGACGTGCCGATGACTCGCACCCTTCGAGCCATTGGAGAACTCAGTTACGACGAGGGTTCGCTGAAAACACTCTCGGCCTACGTCGACGGTCGGCTCGACCGTCTGGTTGCCGACTACACTGGCGTTGTCGTCAAGAAGGGCGACCACCTGGCGCTCGTGTATTCCCCGCGGCTCTATTCCAGTCAAATCGAATTTCTGTTAGCCAAGAAAGCTCATTAAGAGAGTCGCTCCGCGACGCTCGCTCGCGTGATTCAATCCAATCATGACCTTTACGAAAGCGCCAGGCAGCGGCTGATCGAGTTGGGCATGACCGCGTCGCAGATCGAACAGCTCCAGCGGACAGGCGAAGCGAACAGCCGCATGCACTTGTGTGCTTCGATCAGCGGTACGGTGATCGAGAAATTTGCCGTCGAAGGCCAGTACGTGAAGGAAGGTCAGGCCATCTATCGCCTGGCGGACCTGTCGACGGTGTGGCTGATGCTCGAGTTGTTTCCAGAAGATGCGACAACGATTCGCTACGGACAAAAGGTCGAGGCCGTGGTCCAGTCACTGCCGGGACGAACTTTCACCGGCCGCGTGGCGTTCATCGACCCAAATGTCGATCCAAAAACTCGTACCGTGGGCGTTCGTGTCGTCATTCCGAACGGGGACGGTCTCCTGCGAGTAGGCGACTACGCCAAAGCCACGATCGAAGTTCCCCTGACCGGTTCCGACAGCCAGCAAGAAGGCTTCATCGCAGAGGCAAACACCGGCGGCGAGGCGTTGGCCGTGCCGCGTGATGCCGTGCTCATGGCCGGCAGCAACAACGTCCTTTACGTAGAGACGGAGCCAGGCCGCTTTGAGATCCGCCACGTTGTGCTCGGTCCAAGTTGCGGCGACCAGATTGTCATTCTCAGCGGCGTGGAGCAAGGAGAGCAGGTTGCCACGCGCGGCAACTTTCTGATCGACTCCCAAATGCAGCTTGCGGGCAATCCATCGCTCATTGACCCGACCAAAGCCGAGCCGCAGATGGACCTTCCGCCGATCGAGGCGCCCCAAGCGATCGTTCCACATGCCGCTGAAGTCCGTCAAGCGCCAGACCAGGAGGCAAAACGAATTGCCGGGCAACTTAAGGAGGTTGTCCGATGATCCAGAAGCTACTCGATTTCTGCATCCGCGAGCGGCTTCTCATCCTGCTCGGCAGTGTTGTACTTATCGCCTACGGCTGGCATTCGACACAAAAAGTACCGCTCGATGCGATTCCTAACATCGGCGAGAACCAGGTGATCGTGCTGACGGAGTGGATGGGCCGTTCGCCCAAGGACATGGAAGATCAGATTACGTATCCGCTCTCGGTCGCCCTGCAAGCTGTGCCAGGCGCGAAGAGCGTGCGCGGCAAGAGTATGTTTGGTTTCAGCTTTGTCCAGGTGACGTTTGACGACGCTGTCGATTTCTATTGGGCCAGGTCGCGAGTTGCCGAGCAGCTTACGACGGTCTCCGACTCCTTGCCAGACGGCGTCACGCCGGTGCTCGCACCCGACGCCACGGCGATTGGCCAAGTCTACTATTACGTGCTCCAGCCACCGGAAGGAATGGACCTGGCCGAGCTGCGGTCGAAACAAGATTTCTTCATCAAGTATTCGCGCCAATCCGTCGAGGGTGTGGCGGAAGTCGCGTCGATTGGCGGTTACGTGCGACAGTACCAAATCGAAGTGGATCCCGACCGCCTGCGATACCACAACATCCCGCTTAGCAAGGTCATCGACTCGGTGAAGGCGTCGAATATCGACGTCGGCGCGAAGACCGTCGAAAGCGGCGGCATGGAGTTCATCGTTCGTGGCAAGGGGTTTATTGGTTCTGGCAAGACCGAATCGGAAACGATCGATCAAATCGGCAACACGGTCGTGCTGACCCGCGATGGTGTGCCGGTCCGTGTGCGCGATTTGGCTCAAGTTCAAACCGGGCCTGCGTTTCGTCGCGGCGCGCTCGATTTCAACGGCCACGAGGCGGTCGGCGGCGTGGTCGTGATGCGGTACGGCGAGAATCCTCGCGAGGTCGTCGAGCGAATCAAGGCGAAGATTGTGACTCTGGAGTCCGAACTCGGTGGCATTAAGATTCACGGTGTCTATGACCGTACTGTGCTGATCGACGAGACCGTGGCAACGCTTACCGAGGCGCTCGGGCAGGAGATACGATCGCAGTCATGGTATTGTTCCTGCTGCACGTGCGAGCCAGCATGGTCATCGCGATTACCTTGCCGATGGCCGTGTTGATGGCATTCATCGCGATGAACGTGTTCGGCGTGGACGCCAATATCATGTCGCTGGCCGGCATCGCCATCGCCATCGGCACGATGGTCGACATGGGAATCATTATTCTGGAGAACATCTACGGCGGTTTAGCCGATTGGGACGCAAAAGGCTCGCCGGGCGGCCCAAAACAACGGCTCGTGGTCATACGCTCCTCGACCGCCGAAGTTGTGCCAGCGGTCATCACGGCGGTCAGCACGACCGTCGTCAGTTTCCTGCCAGTCTTTCTCCTCACGGGTCGCGACCACAGGTTGTTCGCGCCTCTGGCTTGGACAAAGACATTCGCAATTGTCTCGAGCCTGATCGTGGCAGTAGCCGTCGTGCCAATGCTCTGCCGCATTTTCCTGCAGAGCTGGTGTATGCCTCGATGGGCGAACGTGGCCGCAGGTCTGGCCTTTTCCACACTCACGGCCAGTCTGTGCTATTTCGTCTGGGGTGAGCGCATCGAGCAGTGGACGTCGCTAAGTCTGCCGTGGGCGACCGTCGCCGTTGCGGTGCTCGGTTTTCTCGCCGGATGGTGGCTGACTCGTGAGAAGATTCGTTCGATGGATGAGAACCCATCGAGCCGCTTCGTGCGGTTCCTCTACGCCGGACGCCTGAAACTTGCGCTGCGCCACAAGATGCTGATGCTCGCCTTCCCCGCAATCATTGTGGTATTGGGGCTAGGAGCGTGGATCGGATTGCCCACCGTACTGCGGCCCGTTGAGAAGGTTTTCTTAGCACTTGGTGCGGACCTGAACGAGGTGCCGAGATACGTGACAGCGAAGCACACTTTCACAGACTTAGAGACGGACGACTGGATCGCGCTCGACGAAGGTAGTTGGTTCTACATGCCGAGCCTCTATCCCGCAGCCAGTTTTTCACAGGCGATGGAAGTACTCCAAACACAAGACACGCTGATTAAGGAAATCCCCGAAGTTGAGAGCGTACTCGGAAAGATTGGGCGAGCCGAATCTGCGCTCGATCCGGCCCCGGCAGCAATGATCGAAACCTACGTCATGCTCAAGCCGCTCGACCAGTGGCGCGAGGGGATGACCCAGCGCAAGATTTGGGACGAAATCAATGCGGTCGCCACGCTGCCCGGCGTCACGCCTGCCTCACCACTTCAACCGATCGAAGGCCGTGTCGTGATGTTGCAGAGCGGCATCAAGGCGTCGATGGCCGTGCGGATTTACGGCGACGACCTCGACGGACTCGCAAAGGCGTCCCTCGCCGTGGCGGAGCGTCTGAAAAAGAACCATTACGTCAACGCCGGCACGGTCAACCCGGACATTGTGATGGACAAGCCCTACTTCGAATTCGAGGTGGATCGCGAGGAGGCCGCCCGCTATGGCATGACGACCATGATGGTCAACCAAATCGTGTCCGCGGGACTTGGCGGTGTTGACGTGACGACCACGGTTGAGGGTCGAGAGCGTTACCCGATTCAGATCCGGTACGAACGGAGTGTACGCGAACGTCTCGACGAGTTGCAGAAAGTATCGGTCGTAACGCACACGGGCAAAATGGTGCCATTGGAACGACTGGCCCACGTCACGACGACCTGGGGACCTGGTGCGGACGTGGCTCGCGCGATGGCCTTGCCGGTCTTCGGCGAGATGCTTATCGAACCGTTCACGACGTTCATCGTTCCGGCGGTGTATTGCGGCTACATGGAGTTCAAGATGCGGGCCGGACTTCAGGATCAGCTTTCCGCTGATCGCGACGATGACGACTGGGAAGAAGAGAGGATCGCCGCGTAAAGCGGCGCAAAGATAGGTCCCGTCCGCCGGACGGGAAGTTCGTTTTGTTACTGTCCTATTCAGGAAGGAGAAGGACATGAAGACTACAAGGATGCTTTTTGTTGTGGCGTTGGTCGTTGGCACGGGTCAAGTTGTGAGTGCTCAAGGAGGGCATGCAGGACATTCACATTCAGGACATGATCATGCGCAAGCGAGTTAGGAGTTGTCACACCGCGATCAATTGCGAGCTGCGGTACAAGAGATTTGTCCTGTTTCTGGGGGCAAGCTTGGTGACATGGGAGCCCCGTTCAAAGTGAAAGTTGGCGAAGAAACGGTTTTTTTGTGTTGCCAAGGATGTATGAAAAGAAAGATTGATCCCCAGCACTGGGCGACCATTCACGCCAACTTTGCCAAGGCGCAACGTATCTGTCCCGTGATGAAGAACGAGCTTCCCAAGAATCCGAAATGGACGTTCGTTGATGGACAGATCGTTTACCTCTGCTGTCTGGAGTGTGAGAAGAAGATCGCCGCAGACCTCAAGACATACCTTCGACAAGTTGACGAGCTTTATACGGCCTCACTGCAAGCTAGACAAGCTCGTCGGTAATATCGGGTACTACACGATATCAGCACCCCGACTGCTAACGAATCAGGCCACAGAACCCTAAGTGACACAGCAGCCGGGGTGCTTCCTACATGCGACAGTTATTTGTCGGTTGATCCTTACCCAATCGGAACAGCCGGAATATGTTCAACCTGATGAACGGTTTCTCCGAATGTTCTAGTCGCAACGGCTGGTTCGGCGAAACCGTTTTTGCCGATGAAGGGGGTAACACAGTGTAGTTTTCGCTTGCCAGAGAGGGCCACGGATGGCCGTTCGACGATTGACTGCTTGCGTTCTCTCAGCGATTGCTCTGATGGCCGGTTGCAGGACCGCTCATCAGGTGCGTGACGCTGAATACGCCCATGTCGTCGATGCGGTGCATCAGGCTTTGCACACACCTGCTCCGGCTTTTGATGCTGTCAGCCTAGTGTTCTCGCAGCTCGAAGGTCCACATTCTGTCGAGGAGTATATTCAGTTTGCGTTGGCTCAAAACCCTGATATCCGGGCGGCCAGTAAGCAAATGGAGGCCTTCGCCCATCAGGTTCCCGTGGGCGCAAGTTTGCCGGACCCGATGTTGGGAATGACGTTCTTCCCGGAACAGGTCCAGACGGCCGCGGGACAGCAGGAGTTTGCCCTCACAGCAAACCAGAAGTTCCCCTGGCACGGCAAGCTCAGTGCCCGCGCCGAACTTGCCGAGTCCCAGGCCAATGTGGCCCGCGCTCAGCTTGCGGCGGTTGAATTGGCAACGATCGCAAAAGTCAAACACGCCTACTACGAACTCTATTTCATCCAGCAAGCTATTGCGGTCACCGAAGCCGACCAGAAACTTCTCGGCAAGATTCGCGACGTTGCCAACTCGCGATACAAGGTGACACAAGCCAGCTACCAGGACTTGCTGCGAGCCGAGTTGGAAATCGCCAGCGTCGAGAACGAACTGATCCGACTGCGGCAAAGGCTCGAAAGTGCCCAGGCACGACTGGCTCGCATATTGCATATCGCGCCACAAACGAAAGTGCGAGCGCTTGATCGGGTCGCACCGGAGCAAGTCCCACACGATTTGGAATGGCTGCAGCGTCAAGCGGTGGCAGCACGGCCAGAGTTGCACGCACAATTGGCGGCCCTCGAACGCGACCAACAGGCCGTCGAACTGGCGAGTCTCGACTATATGCCCGACGTGACGTTAGGAGCGACATGGATCGACGTAGCCACCGCTGGCATCAGCTCTGTGGCTAACGGGCGCGATTCCTTTCTGATTACCGCGGGCATCAATTTACCGATCTACCGCAAGCGGCTGGAATCATCCGTGCGGTCGGCCGAAGCGAAAGCTGTTTCGACGGCACATAAGTACGATTCACTGAGGGATGCTACGCTCGAACAAGTCATGGATCTCTTCGCGCAGGCGCGGAGCCAGCAAGACCTACTCACCCTATTTCGAGAAGACATTCTGCCGAAGGCGCGACAAACACTGGAAGTATCGCAACGAACCTATAACGTCGGCGAAGTCGACTTCCAGCAATTGATCGACGACTGGCGACAGTTGCTCCGCTATGAGATCAGTTACCGCCGTTCGGAAGCCTCGCTACGTCAGGCCCTGGCGGAACTTGAGCGCGTCGTGGGCGGATTCACCGATATGTTAGCCGATCCAACTGAACTGCCAAGCGAAGAAATACGACCATTGCCATCTCCGCAATAGGAGCGGTTTACTCACCTCCGCGATCATCGAGCGAGAATGATGATGAAGTTCTCAACGACGCCCGTGCTACTCCTTGGCTCTTTTACGATAGTCCTTGGATTGGGATGTGCGCCAGCGTACCACAGCTACTCGGATTGTTACGTCGACTGCAAATACTGCGAGCCGCCACCATTGCCGTTCGCTCACTACGAAGGCTGCGTTTGTCACTCGTGCGCCGTGTCGAGGTATTTAACGACTCCGACGCAGCCGGTCGAATAAGGCAAGCGGCGGGAAAAGAATCTACTGCTAGAAAGCACCCCGGCTGCTTTCCTGTGACTTTCCGGCACAAGTTTCTGTTTCAAGCAGCCGGGGTGCTGGTAGGTTATTTCACTACGGCCTGCCACACCTCATGGCTACGCATGTTCGGCGAATCGCGGATCGTCAATGTTGTGCTTGAGTTTCCATTCTTGGACGGCACAATACAGCGTGGGAACGA
>CAUYYY010000003.1:0-20983 GCA_963577165.1 Planctomycetota bacterium
CCCAGGGCCAACTGCAAGCTGCGCTCTGCTCGTCTCTTGTTTGTGGCCGTAGGCGGGTCGGCGATCATCATCTCAGCTGCATGCGAACACGTTCAAAGGCCGGTCAGAAACACTCGCCCCCATTGTACAACAGCTGGTCACAACCGGTAGGGGTCGCGCCGCGGCTCGTCGATTGTGTGAGCGTGAGCCTGGTGATCCGGCTTGTTTTGCCCGTTTTGCGACCGGTGATTCTATGACGAGGGTACCGCTTCGCTATAATTGCGAATGCGGGACACAACACCAATTTGGAGGAAACGATGGGCAATTGGATCGAAGAGGGGTGCCGGGCACCGGCCTTTACATTGGCAGCCGACGACGGATCGAAGGTTCGACTCTCGGAACTGAAGGGTAGCCCTGTTGTGCTGTACTTTTACCCGAAGGACGACACGCCGGGATGCACGCGTGAGGCATGTGCCTTTCGCGATCAGCAATCGGCGCTCAAGCGGTTGGGCGCCGTTGTGCTGGGCATAAGTCCTGATGGCGAGGCCAGCCACGAAAAGTTTCGCGACAAGTACAAGTTGAACTTCCCGCTGCTGGCCGATGTGGGTCATCGCGTCGCCGACAAATATGGTGCCTGGCGCGAAAAGAACATGTACGGCAAGAAATCGATGGGCATCCAACGAAGTACGTTCTTGATTGATGTAAGCGGACGTGTGGTGAAACGTTGGCGACGAGTCAAGGTCGATGGCCACGACGGGCAGGTTCTGGCGGCGCTGAAAGAAATAAAGCAGGCATGATTGCCGTTCGAGAATAATAAAAGCCCGCGAAAAAAAATAAGTTGCTCCGGATTTTGGAATACAGAACTTATGGCCGAGCCCTCCGATCCTCCCTTTGATCCTTACGTCAAGTGGTTGGCGATTCGCGACCCGGAGCGGCCGCCGAATCACTATCGCCTGCTCGGACTCGATCTGCTGGAAGATGATCCCTATGTGATCGCCTGCGCCGCCGACCGGCAGATTAAGCACGTGCGGCAGTTTCTCACCGGCCGTCATCCGCGGCTCTGTCGGCAGCTACTCAAACTGCTATCTCGGGCCCGTGACTGCTTGCGTGATGAAGAAAAAAAACGGCAATACGATGCGGCCCTGCGTCACCACCAACAGTCCCAGTCAGCCCAAGATTCGGACGGAGCTTCGGTCCAAGATTCAGACGCGGAGGCATCGCCCGGCACGATCGTCGAAGCGTTGGCGCCACTGCCGGTCATCACGGACTCCGGCGATCGGCGGCAACGACCGTCACCGATAAAACCGCTGCTGGCCGCCGGCCTGGCCGTGTCGTTGATCGCCGGTGCCGTTTGGCTGGTGACGCGCGACGATGTGGCCAGACAGCAGGTCAGCCGCTTAAAAGCCGATTCCCGCGTCGGGACACCCCAGAGCAACAATCCGCGATCCGATCTGCCAGCCGATAGCCAACCGGCAGAGATGGAGATACCGCCTCCAGACGATAATCCAGACAACGGAGTAACCGAGGGCACCGACGAGCCCGATGGCAACGACACGTCACGACCCGACGAAGAGGTGCCCGTTAGCCAACCTGTCGTCGAGGGCGCTTCGAGCGAACCGGCGGAGACGAACGTGCCGGCTCACAACGTGACCGCCGTCTCAGTGGAAACGATCGCCTGGTACCTGGATGAGCTGCCCGAGCCGCCACAGGTCTCGCCCGCCGCTTCCGGCGCGATCGCGGGCCTTCGGCGGGCGATGGCCCGTCGCGACGTGGCTGCCGCTCAGGCTCATCTTGACAACGCGCGGATGCTGGCCACAACCGCCGCGGACCAGCACGAAGTCGAGCGATTGGTCGAGATTCATACGTACTGGGCCACCTTCTGGCGGCTGTTCGACCAAGCTCGACAGCAACTGCAGCCTGGCCAGCGGCTGTTGGTCGGCCAGCAGTCGGTCGTGGTTACCGACGTAGGCCCGGAGCAGCTCTCCGTGCGAACCGAAACGGGAACCGCCACGTGGAGCACAACCGTCGCGGCGGTCGATCCGCAGCTGGCCGCCGCGCTGGTCACGGCGAGCGGTGAAGGGGCCGCCGGAACAAAGGAATCGATCGATGGGGTCATCGCCGGGCCGGTCACCAGCGCATGTGTTGCGGCGATGCTGGCCATGGATCGTCGCGCCGAGCGGTCGGCAGGGCTGCTATCGTGCATTGCGGCGTTGGGACAAGGACTGCCGGTCGACGCCCTCTTGGTCGAATTTCGCGATATGCAGCTGCCCGACGCGCTGCCGGGAACGTCGGCCGAAACCCCCACAGCCAAAACCCTCGCAAACGGGGCCCAGCAAACGAAGCCCGTCGAGAGGATTCCCCTCCAGCAGTATCCGACGCAGGGCACCGAGAAGGATGGGTTAGCGGAGCGTTCTCGGCCGAGCGTACCGGACGAAGCAGCGCAAAAAGAGGCCCTCAGCCAGGTGCGGTCCGTCTACGCCGCCCGATACAAAGCAGCCACGACCGACACCCGACGCGTAGAGCTAGCACGGTTCCTGATCAGCGTGAGTGCAAAGACGAATGACGATCCCGCCGCGCGGTACGTGTTGCTCCACGAGTCGACACAACATGCCACGAACGCGGGCGACTGGGCGTTGGTCGTACAGGTAATCGATATCACAGCCCGTTGGTTTGACATCGATGCATTGGTCGTCAAGGCAGACCTTTTTCACAAGAACTGCCCATCTGTACCGGCCAGCCAATTACACACGATTCGCTCTTACGCGGATCACCTCTTCACGGTGGCGATCGCACAAGACCGTTTTGATGTGGCCAGACGACTCTCACAAACGAGCCTCACGGCTAGCCGCCGCGATCGCGATCGGTCAGGCACACGAGCGGCAGAGAAGCGGATCAAGGCTGAGCTACCGGAATTCAAGGCACGCCACGAGGCGTCGCAGGCCGCCGCACAGACATTAGCCACGACGGCCGACGATAGGGCGGCACATGCCCAGCTTGGCAAATACCTGTGCTACAACCGGGGTGACTGGTCACAGGGTCTGCCCCACCTGGCTCGTGGCGACGATGCGTTGCTCGCGGAGGCCGCACAGCACGATCAGGATATCGATCGGTCGGCCGATCCGAACGATCAAAAGCGAACGGCCGACGCCTGGTTTGCGGTGGCCGAGGACCGGTCTCGTACGGAACAGAAAGCGCTGCTGGCTCGGGCCTCGTTTTGGTACCGCGCCGCTCTGCCGCGACTGGCCGGACTTTCTCGAGACGACGCTCAGTACAAATTGACGCAGATTAAAACAATGCTCAGTCCGGGCCACGCCTCGAATACGAGACACTCGACGGGCGAGCTCGATTTGCTCAGCCAGGTCGACCTTTCCAGACATGTGATCGCAGGGCCATGGCGCAGACAAGGAAGTACGCTAGTCGCTCTCAAAACTCGACTGGGAGCTATGCCGCGTGTGGTATTACCCTTTGCACCGCAAGGCAGTTATCAACTCGATGTCACGTTCACCAGCCCCTTTGACAAGCATAGTACGATTGCGATTTGGCTGCCGGTTGGTTCGACCGGTGCGCTGCTGTCGATCCATGGCAACTACAGCGGTATTTTTCGCATTGATAATCAGCCGATGCACCGGAATCCGGCAACGATCCGATACGCAAACAAGCTGAGCCCCGCGCCGCACGACTTGAGCATCCGTGTGCTGATAAAAGACGATCGGGTACGCATTCTGACGTTGCTCGATGGCAATCCCTTCGTGCGTTGGCAGGGGCCGATCGACTCGTTGACCGATCCTGCCCCCTGGCAGTTTCCTAACAAACGGGCGTTCGCCCTGGGATCCGACGTCGCCGGTGTTACGTATCACTGCTGTACCTATCGCCCTGCCGACTGAGGCGGGCTGCGCCCTGGGCTTTGCGCTTAGTGGTTCACACTTTGCGGTGTATTCGAGTCCTGGCGAGTGGCGGAAATAATGTTATACTTCCAGGTCTTCGGAGCCAATGTTGCGGGCCATCATCGGACGCAACGTGCCGGCGAACCCAGGACCCTTCTCTAACAAACTGAGGCATCTCGTGTCAACCAATTTTGATATAAGTCTGCACGGAATCAGTGTCAAGAACGTTTCGCGCAACACGTCGCCCGCCAAGCTCTATGAAGACGGCGTGGCCCACGATGGCGGCGTGATCACCGCCAGCGGCGCCATTGCGACCAACTCGGATGTCAAAAAGGGCCGTAGCCCAAAAGACAAGCGAGTCGTCAGGCAAGCGCCGAGCGAGGTGGATGTCTGGTGGGGCAACATCAACATTCCCCTGAGTCTCGATTCGTTCGAGGTCAACCGCCAAACGGCGATCGACTATCTCAACTCCTGTTCGCAGTTGTACGTCGTCGATGGGTTCGTCGGCTGGGACCCGGAGAACCGGATTAAGGTGCGTGTCATCTGCTCGCGACCGTACCACGCACTCTTTATGCACAACATGTTGATCCGGCCGACCGCCGACGAGTTGGCCAGCTTCGGCGAGCCCGATTATGTCATTTACAATGGCGGCTCCGCGAAAGCCGATCCGAACGCCGAAGGGATGACCAGCGAGACCAGTGTCGCACTCAATTTCGAAGCGGGTGAGTTCGTCATCCTCGGCACGCAGTATGCCGGCGAAATGAAAAAGGGCGCGTTCACGATCATGAACTACTTGATGCCTAAGCAGGGTATCGTTTCCATGCACTGTTCGGCCAACGAAGGCGATGGAAGCGATGTCTCGCTGTTCTTTGGTCTCTCGGGCACGGGCAAGACCACGCTGTCGGCCGATCCGCGGCGCAGCCTGATCGGTGATGACGAGCATTATTGGAGCGACGACGGCGTCTCGAATATGGAAGGCGGTTGTTACGCCAAGTGCATCGACCTGAGCGCGGAGAAAGAGCCGGAAATTTTCGCCGCCGTGCGGTTTGGCACGGTGCTCGAAAACACGGTTCAAGATCCGGTGACCCGCGAAGTCGATTATAGCGATTCGTCGCTGACCGAAAACACGCGGGCGTCCTACCCGATCGAATTCATCCCGAACGCCAAGATCCCATGCGTGGGCGGACATCCGAGAAATATTGTGTTCCTCACCTGCGATGCGTTTGGCGTCCTGCCGCCGGTCAGTGTGCTTACGCCCGAGCAGACGATGTATCACTTTATCAGCGGCTATACGGCGAAAGTCGCCGGCACCGAGGTTGGCGTGACCGAGCCGGAAGCGACCTTCTCGGCCTGTTTTGGTGGACCGTTCCTGGTTTGGCATCCGACGAAGTATGCCGAGCTGCTGGCCGAAAAGATTCGCCATCATGGCAGCCGCGTCTGGCTGGTCAACACGGGTTGGTCGGGCGGGGCGTACGGCACGGGCGCACGGATGAAGCTCGCTTACACGCGGGCGATCATCGACGCCATTCACGATGGCAGTCTGGCCAGCACGGCAACCGAGATCGATCCGATCTTCGGACTCGCTGTGCCGACCAGTTGCCCGAATGTGCCCGATGAAATCCTGGTCCCTAAAAACACGTGGGCCGACCAGCAAGCATTTCAGGCCACCGCCGCGAAACTTGCCACGCTGTTCCAGAATAACTTTGCCAAGTATGCCGACGGAGCCAGCGATGCCGTGATAGCCGCCGGCCCGACCGTACCGGAAGGCGCCGAAGCGTAGAAAGCACCCCGGCTGCTGTCCGACACGACTTTTCAACACCCCTATCTGTCCGAAGCAGCCGGGGTGCTGGTGTCCGCCAATAGCTCGTGCAACCGGAAGTGGAACTTGCCGAGTTGGCCACCGTAGTTGCCTGCTCCGATCGCGATGATTCCCTCGCCGGCGGCTGCTTGCATCGCGGCGACCATCGCTCGGCCGATGGTCGCTTCATCGACGCCGTCGATGACGATCTCGTACGCTGCGTTGACGCGGTCGTAAAGTTTCGTTTCGACACGCCCCCGCAATGTCGGGCAATAGGCGTCGGCGGTCGAGGCCTTGATCGCCTTATATCGCGAGCCGACCTTGCTGCCGCTTCGTGCGACGCCGCCAGGAAAGGGCGCGATCACGCCGGCCACCGCAGCGACCGCCTCGCTGCCACGTCGCGCCGCGGCCAGACCGGCTTCGATCGATTCGGCCTGGATGATAATGTTGCCACCGGCCACGCCCTTGCCCACGCCGAGCGACTCTTCGACCAGGAACTCTCCATCCATGACCGGAATCCGCCAGTAGCGCGTCGCAGCTAGCTTCTTGCTCTTCTGATAACCGTCGCCAAAGAAGCGAATGTGCTTGCCAAGGGGGATCTGCGTTTCGGCGTCGGGCAGCCCATTGAACACGGCCGTGCTGGGGCAAGTCATGAGACATTGGCCGGTCCGGTTCGGCACGGCTTCGGCCAAGGCTTCGCTAGAGAACCCGAACACCAAGATGGCGACACCCGGCCGCCCGTCGGGCGTTTCGCTCGGCTGGAGATGTCGTTCGACGCCCGTTTCCGCATCGCAGGCGATCACCGACGCACTATAGCCGGTGAACTCTCGCACGGCCGCATCGAGCCAATGCTCGTTGTGGGCGGTCACCACTAGCCGGACATAGCGCATGCCAAACGCTTCGGCAAAGGTATCGTCAATCGCCGTGTCACCGATCTTCAAGACGCGGATATCCTTCGGAGGAGAGCCCAAAACAAGCCAAAACACGAGCACTCCATCATCCGGATGGCTTGCTGCGATACAAGGGGCACGCGCGGCACTGTTGGAATGCCTGGCGGGCGGTCAAGCATTCATTTCCTGGGGCAGCCCGTAAAACCAAGTCAGACCACTTGACTTGTTTGCATTTTGCATACATACTTGAAGGTGCCGAGAGGCAGGTCGGGAGTGGTGCTCCCGGGAGGATGTGACAATGGAGTCTCAGTTCTTGCCCGGAGTGCGCGCCATGCACATTATTGCTCGACCAAAGTTTAAGGGTTTTGTCAAACAACATCCTCGTGCTTCCACGTGGTTGGAGAATTGGTGGAGAGTCGCCAACACCTCCCGTTGGGAAAGCCTGGGTGATGTTCGCCGACTCTTTGCATCAGCTGACCAGGTTGGTGGATGCTTGGTGTTCAATGCACTCGGCAACAACTTTCGGTTGATCGTTGGTGTCAAATACGCCGATGACGTTCAACACGGAACGCTCTGGATCAAGCACTTTTTTTGACACATGCCGAATATAACAAGCAAGCCTGGAAGCGAGACTGCTGACATGGCCACGATCACCAAGTATCAATCGTTGCTACTCGACTTCACGCCGCGCCCGATCCGCAACGAGCGCGAGTATCGGCGTGCCATGCGACGGATTGAGGCCCTGATGAAGCGTGACAAATTGTCGCGGTCCGAGGGCGAGCTGCTTGAGTTGCTGGTCACGCTGGTCGAGCAGTACGAAGCGCAGGAACATCCCACGCCGAAGAGTGACCCTCGCGAAATGCTGGCGTTTCTTATCGAGTCTCGTGAGATCAGTCGTGCCGAACTGGCTCGGCAAACCGCAATTCCAAGGGCAACGATCAGCAACGTGCTCAACGGCAACCGGTCACTAAGCCTAGCCAACATCCGCAAGCTGGCTCGATTCTTCCACGTCTCGGTCGAGTTGCTGATGCCTCAATAGTCGTGGCCTCGTCCCCAGGCTCTTCTTGCGAATCGGGAGGGGCGATATTCTTTCAGAAAACATGTGTTGCTTAGGCTGAGTGGAGAAAAAACCGCCGCCGCCTCTACTACCGCCGAAGCCGAAACCTCCAAAGCCACCACCACCGCCACCGCCTCCTCCGCCGCCGCTGAAACCACTGTTTCCGCCACAAAAGTCTCCGCCGCCCGTTCCACGAAAGCCCGGTTTGCCGAGCAGCTTTGCCACTTGCCCCTGTACGCGACGCTGATGACGAACCACAATTTTGTCGGGCACCGCTTTGATGTACACGCCGTCGGTTCGCCAGCTTTTCGGCTCCACCAAACGTGTCACGAGTTCTTCGAGATCATTCGCGGCAATCATGCCGGTCGCTTTGTCAGCCTCGGGGTTCGACAGCCGATAGATTTCCAGCACCATCTCGTCGGGGTCGGGTTCCGGCAGCTTCACAAATTGGTCACGACAGCTACGCAGCTTGGCCAACAAGTCTCCGAGCTGGCTATGGACGTCGTGCGTTTGGATACAAACCAGTGCGCCTCGCTGGTCAAATTCACGGATCGACCTCGGACCGCCAATGTCTTCCCAGGTGTCTGGCTGCACGTTACCCGTAATCACGTCAATGATCGAGTCGAAATCGGCATGGTTGTTCTCATGATATTCCAGCAGATCGGCCACCGGATAGATCACGGTTGTCAGTTGATTCTCCGCTTCTTCTTGCGACGTGATGAGTAATGCTTCATCACGCAACACGAAGTCCAGTTCGAGATCTCGCAGCAGATGCTTGAGTGCCGACTCAAGCGTCATATCCGAGAGTTGGCTGATTACCGGCGTGTCTGCAGTAATGCGAGCATCTTCCAATGCCCGCCGGTCAAGCAAAATGGGGATCTTGTGCTTATTGCTTAAACTGTCCATGACGTCGCTAAGCTCTGTTTCGGCAAAGTCAAAACGGGTCTGCTGTTTTAATACACGAGTAATGTTCGCGTGGTCATGACGTGCAGTCAGCACGGGCGTCGTTTCAATCTTCGCCCGGTCTTTGTCAGATATCTGCACCGTATTAGGCAATTTTCTGAGCCGGGCCAGCAAGTCGGAGATCGCCAACAAATGATCGCGCGACATGACACGGCCTCCTCTCTTCTCATCAAGGGAGAACTGACGTGGAAAATCGCCCGCAGCGGTTCCGGCACGCCACAGGGCACCCATGGTTCTAACCGATCTTCACCAAGGATCGCAAGTTTTTTCTCCTGCCCAATGATTGTGGTGCGGCCAGACAAGGTTTAAACTTCCCGTAGATTGTACGATTTTGAAGCCAAAACTTGGAACGACTATTACAGGCAAGGGGTATCTCTCATGTATTGTGACAACTCGCGTTCATTGCGTCGCCGTGCGGTCGTGGCAATGTCGGCCGTGTTGCTCTCTTGTCTGATGGCCGTGCCGGCGGTCGAGGCTGCCCAGCCCCAGGACGCGGCCGGCTCGCTCGGCTTCGTGCCCGAGGATGCGCCGTTCTACACAGCCATGCTTCGCAACAGGGAGCAGATCGATATTTTGCTCGAAAGCAAGGCCTGGGCCGAGTTGCAGACGATTCCTTCGGTGCAGATGGGCATGATGTTCGCGCAGATGTCGCTGGCCCAGCTCGACTCACCTTGGCAACAAGTGCAGGCATTTTTTGCGGAATCAGAAAACCAAAAGCTGCTTGAAGTGCTCAAAGACATGGTCTCCGACGAGGTGTTTTGCTACGGCAGCGCTGACTGTATCGAGCTGTTGAGCCTGTTCATGGAACTGAACCGAGCGACCCAGTTTGCTCCGTTCCTGGCGATGGCCCAAGGCGATATGACCGGTTCGAGTCAACTGCAAGCCAAGTTAGTCAGCCAGACGCTGGTGAAAAACATCGATCGGCTCGTCGTGCCCGATGTTGTGATCGGTTTCAAAACCAACAAACCGGACGAGGCGACGACGCAGCTCGCGCGGCTCGAAGAGTTGCTCAACCAACTCATCGGAATAGTGCCCGAACTAGAAGGCCACTTCGAGCGTGAAACGCTTGGCTCCCACGAGTACCTGACGCTCCGGCTGGATGGCTCCATGCTACCGTGGGACGAACTGAACCGCGACGACTTCCCCATCAACGACGATGATTACGACCAGTTGATCGACCATCTGAAAAACCAAACGGTGGTCATCAGCCTGGGCGTACGAGATGATTATATCCTGCTTTCGATCGGCAACGATAACGATCATCTGGCCCGGCTCGGCAGCGGCTCACAACTGGCCAACCGTAAGGAGTTCGAGCGCCTAGCGGCTCACACCGATGCGAGGGTCACCGGGATGAGCTATGCCAGCGAGACACTCTCCAACTCGTCGCAGGATATCGACTCTCTGGTCGAGACGGCGCTGGAGTTGCTGCCGAGCGCCGACCTCGAATCAGAACTCGAAAAACGTGTCGAGAGCGATATTCGTGCCCTGGCTGAGGAGTTCAAGCGACATTTGCCCGTGCCGGGGGCCATGCTCTCTGTCGGCACGATGACATCTCGCGGATTGGAGCAATTCACCTACAACTGGGCACAAAGTGACGCACTCGACGGCTCAAAGACGTTGCCGCTGCTAGATCACTTGGATGGTGACCCGCTGTTGGCGATTCTTGCCCGCGGCAAAACCAAGCTGGAGGACTATCGGACGATGGTGCGGTGGCTCCAGAAGGCCCATGGTTATTTCGAGGAAATTGCACTGCCGATGTTTGACGAAGATGACCGTGACGAGTATCAGCAGGCGAAAGAGCAAATTATGCCGCTCTTGTCACGTCTCGAAAAGACGACTGAGTCGCACCTGTTGCCGGCGCTGGCCGACGGTCAGATCGGCCTGGTGCTTGACGCCAAGATCGCCAGCCGACATTGGCACACCGAAATGCCCGAGTCGGCCGAACCACTTCCGATGTTCGAGCCGGCAATAGTGCTCGGCGTGAGCGACGCGTCCAAGCTCGAACAGGCGATGGGCGAGTACTGGGCGATCCTGCGGGATGCGGTCGAAGTGGTATCGGAGTTGAGCGGCGAGGAGCTTCCGCCCGGTTTTGAGGTTCCCTCGCCCAAGATTCGGGAGGTGAGTGCTGGCAAGATCTATTCGTTTCCGCTGCCTGAAATGGCCGGCATCGACAAGCAGATTGCGCCCAGCGCCGGCCTGGACGATTCAGTGGCCGTGTTGACGATCTCGCCCGCACTCGCCAAGCGACTGCTCACCAAGACACCGCTGCAGCGCGAGGGTCCGCTCCGGCGCGCCGATCAGCCTCTCTGTGCAGCCACTGTGCTGAACTTTGCGGCTTGCGTCGATGCCGTGCGGCCCTGGATTGATTGGGCAATTCGCATGAATCTATCTGATGGCGAACAAGCCCAGGAGATCGCCGGCACCGTACTCCTAGACGCCGAGGCGGCACTCGGCGTGGTGCAGGTGGTTGCGCTGGCGCAGGTCGAAGATACACCGCAAGTGAAGCAGATACTCGATCAGGTGCATAAGGCGCTGGAAATCGTGCAAGTGATTCGTGGCTATCGTAGCGTCACCTACCGAGAAAACGGTGCGACGGTCACCCATGGCGAATTGCGATTGGCCGATCGGCCGTGATGTCGTACTGGTCCCAGGTCCCAGGCGTCCAACTTGATGACCCACCGCTATTTCGTGGAAACACCCATTTCCGGCGACCACGCCACGCTGACCGCCAGCGAGTCGCATCACCTGCTGCATGTGATGCGCGCTCAGCCGGGCGAAGAGGTCACTCTGTTCGACGGCAGTGGAGCCGAATATGTCGCCCGCGTCGAGTCGACCGGACGTGCAGCAGTCGGGCTGGGCATCGTGTCGCGGTCGGTTGTCGATCGTGAGCTGGAGATCGACGTCACACTCGGCGTCGCACTGCCCAAGGGCGAGCGCCAGCGATGGCTCGTCGAAAAGGCAACCGAGCTGGGTGTACGATGCGTGGTGCCACTCAATACCGATCGTGGCGTGGCACAACCTAATCCGTCAGCCATCGGCAGACTGCAACGGACGGTCGTCGAAGCGTCAAAACAATGCGGACGCAATCGGCTGATGGAGGTTGTTGCGGCACAGGATTGGAGCGAGTTTGTGACGACACACGGGTGCCTCGCGACCGCTGAGCCGTCTGGCGGCTGTTTTGTCGCCCACCCGGGCAGCGGCAACCTGCCGGCGGCCGCTCTGATTGCCGGCGCGGAAGCGGGACAAGCCGTTTACCTGGCGGTCGGACCAGAAGGCGGATTCACCGCCGAAGAGATCTCTCTGGCAAACGAACAGGGTTGGCAAGCCATCGATTTAGGCCCACGGATACTGCGTGTCGAGACGGCGGCACTGGCACTCGTCACGCTGGTCGCCCTGTGATAAAGCTGGCTGTGCGTCGCTCGGTTTGAACGGCCGCGCGTCGGGCCTCAGCCCTATTTCGCACCGAGGGGACAGCGGCTCTCAACGTCCGCCGAAGAATGAACCGAAGTTCATGAATCGGGACGAAACAGACATGTCGCCACGGCCGGTGGGTCGAAGCTGAGCTTGGTCTTGCACTCGCGCTCGCACGGACAGCGATTGCAATTGTAATTGTTGCCGCGCGGCGAATCGCTGCTGTTTTTGATTCTCCCGAACTTGACTCTGATTGAAACGTTGCTGTCGTAGCTGAGGTTGGACCAGACTGTGATAGGTTGAGATTCCTTCATCGAGGAACAAACTTAAGTACGGGCTAACCGTTGGGGGCTTCTGAAGGTTGGAAAACGGCTTCTCCGATGTTCCGAAAAACTGAGCCGACACCGTGGACGCCGATAGAACGATGACGCAAAAAACCGACAGGGCGATGATTAACGGGTTCGCTCGCATTGAATTTCGCTCCTTAGCGGCTACCAAAACACTGGTCATTTGACCGACACCGGACCACTCGACAATTATACCTCTGGCGGTAATGTCCGGCAAATCACTGGCATTTGTGCCGCACCTTCTGCCGCGTTGCGGCCTGCCTTAGGCAGCAGCGGCAAAACAACCCACTAGCACCCCGGCTGCTTGAGACAGATATGCCTGCTGGAGAGTCGCTGGAAAGCAGCCGGGGTGCTTTCTAGCGGTAGATTATTTTTTGCCCCTGCCATATCGGTCATCTGGATTTCAACTCAAACCTTTTACCCTATTTACCTTAGCAACCCGAACCGCTTGATCGCGTTGAGAGATCGTGTGCCTAAGAGCGCGAAACCAAAGGCTCGATCGGCCGGCTGCAACGTACGGTCTATCCGGTTGTACGCCGTCGCGAGCGGATCGGCTGAGATAAACAGACGATCGTCCGGCATCAGTTGCCAGTTGGTCGAGGTGTCAGCAAGTTTGACGATTGCGTCCCAATCGACGGGCAGTAACTGCTGGGCATGTTCGCCGCCCGGCGTCGGCCGAGCCACCCAAATCTTGTGCGATGACATTTGCGGAATGCCGCGAATCGCCGAAATCGCATCGAGGACCGTTTCGTTGCCCGTAACCGGAAGCCTTAAGACGTTGTCACCCAGACCGGCGCCCTCGGTGATCACCCAAATAGTTTGGCTGAGGAATTGGGCAACGGTGACGCTAACCTGGGGATTTTGCAAGACATCGGAGAGCTTTGCCTCAATCGCCCGCTCAGCCTCTTTCAAAGTCAATCCCGCCACGTGAATCGGACCATACTTGCCGAGGTTGATCGTGCCGTCCAAGGTGACCATGACCTGTCCGGCGATCGTCTGATGACCGGCGATTTGCGTTAGCGAGACGGAAATCTCTGTCTCGTGTCCCAGACGCCGCAAATGGGTTTTAAGCTTTTCCGTGGCCTCTTCGACCGTCAGGTTCACAATCGAGACTTTGCCATACTTCGATCCGAGGTCGACGTTGCCTTCTTGATCAATGGAGAACTCTGCCTGGAGTGGCGCCTCGGTAGGCAGTGCATCCAGTTCCGCGGCGATGAGAACAATGTCGAACGTTTCGAGCTTGTAGGGTGGTTTTGGCACTATCTTCACCGCTTCGACGATTAGCAGGTCGGGTGGCCCTATGCGATAGGTGGGGTGCGTAACCTTCGACATTTCATTAGGCATCTGACCTTCGCCAGTGGGCGCCGGGGGCGTAATCGGCTGCTCGTTGACTTTCATCATGAAGGACTGGCAGCCGGTAGTGATCACGGCCGCTAGCATCAGGGCGACAGCCGGCGCGCGTTGGCACAGTAGCTCGCTGGGACGGGGGGACGTCATAGCACGAGTCTTTCGCAGTGTTTTCGTTGATAGCAATGTTGGAGGAGGTAACGTCAGGACCAGCCAACGGAAGTCGCCCTAATCGCTACTGTCGCTATGATCGGCAAAATCGCCCGCAAACTTTGCCTCGCTTCTGTAAATTTACAACATCTTAAGCGGCCGAATCGGAACTATCTTGTCTCAGACAGCGTGGGCGGCTGCTTTTCAGCAACTTTCCAGTACGCGAATCTGTCTCAAACAACCGCCCGTGCTGGTATATTGTCTTTCCTCCCTGTTTTGCGACTGCCCGTTGCAATCCCTCGCCTAATGAGGTAATCTGAAGAAAGCGTTATTGAGAATAAGTCTCAACTTAATTTCCGCAACCCGGGTGCGAAATGACCGAAGTTCTTCCACTAAAGATGCTTACGGCTGGGCAAGCGGGCCAGGTGAGCCAAGTGCTCGGCGATGTTGATACGGTTCGCCGACTGGCAGAGTTGGGTATGCGGGCCGGCGAGCGGGTCGAGATGTTGCAGCATGGCAGCCCTTGTATCGTACGGTTGGGCGACAGCCGATTAAGCAGCGGTCGGCTCTGTTTTCGCGAGGGCGACGCCTTAAACGTTCTGGTCGAACTGGAGCGTGCCGGGTGAGCGATCTGGCCAGTATCAAGGTAGGAGCGTCGGCGGCCGTGGCACAGATCGAGGGAGCCGACGACATCGCCATGCGGCTCATGGAGATGGGACTCACGCCAGGCGTCGATGTGCAAGTCATCAGCACTGCACCGCTGGGCGATCCGATCGAGGTGGAGGTGCGAGGCTACCGATTGAGTTTGCGCCGTAGCGAAGCAGCACGGGTCAAGGTGGAGACGAGTTAGTGCGAATCGCGTCTTTGTGAACCGTGTCTTTGTGATTTGATATGCCAATTTCTTCCCCGATCGCCGTCGCTCTGGTAGGCAATCCGAACACGGGTAAGTCGACGCTCTTTAGCGCGCTGGCCGGCATCCGGCAGCGAGTCGGCAACTATCCGGGCGTAACGGTTGAAAAGAAAGTCGGCTCACTGCGGATCGACGACCGGCAGTTCACACTTGTTGATTTACCCGGCACTTACAGCCTGGCGCCACGTTCGCCCGACGAGATGGTGGCGGTCGATGTGTTGTTGGGTCGCGAAGCAGGGCAGACGCGACCGGACGTGGTACTCTGTATCGTCGACGCCAGCAATCTGCAGCGGAACCTCTACTTGGTGAGCCAGGTTCTCGAGTTGGGTTTGCCAACCATTCTTACGCTGAACATGTGTGATGTTGCCCAGCGGAAGGGCATGCAGATCGATATCGCCCGGCTGGAGCGGCAGCTTGGTGTGCCCGTGGTTGAGATGCAGGCCAATCGCCGATTGGGTGTTGATCCATTGCGATCGTTGCTCGCTCGATTCGAATCGTACCAGCCTGTGGTGGCTAGCCCCTTTCCCAAGGCGTTTGCAGAGGAAGTCGCGCAGCTCGAAATGCGGCTCCGCGACACCCATGTTCGTCCGGCGCCGCGTTTTTTGGTTGAGCGGCTCCTGCTCGATACGAGCGGATATATCCAGCATGCACTGCTCGATGGCGATGTGGCTGTACGCCGCGACGTGCAGCAAGCGATCGACGAAGCACGGGCCCGACTGAGCAAGATCAACCTGGCCGTGCCCGGCGTCGAGGCAGTTGCTCGCTACGAATGGGTCGGTCGGGTGCTTGAAGGTGTCGTGACGGAGTCACAGCAGCGGCCGGCGAGATGGAGTGATCGGCTCGATCACATGCTAACGCATAAGGTGTGGGGAACGCTGCTACTTTTGGCATTGATGGTCGTTATTTCTCAGTCGGTGTTCTCCTGGGCAACGCCGTTGATGGAAGCGACCGAAGGGCTCGTGGGCCGCTTGGGCGATGTGGCGGCCGGCGCGCTGCCAGCCGGCGCGCTGCAGTCGCTGATGGTCGACGGGGTGATTGCGGGCGTGGGCGGCGTACTGGTGTTTCTCCCGCAGATATTCATCCTATTCTTTTTCATCGCCGTACTGGAAGACTGCGGCTACATGGCTCGCGCCGCCTACTTGATGGACAAACTGATGTCCCAGATTGGGTTGAGTGGCAAATCGTTTATTCCCCTGCTCTCGTCGTTTGCCTGCGCCGTGCCGGGCATTATGGCGGCCCGGGTGATCGAAAACCGGCGAGACCGTTTGGTGACGATTCTGATCGCACCGTTGATGAGCTGCAGCGCGCGGCTGCCGGTCTACACGCTGCTAATCGCGGCGTTCATTCCAGCCCGTTCGTATCTGGGTGGCTGGGTTGGATTGCAAGGCATGACGATGGTGGCCATGTATTTGATTGGCATGGTCGTGGCGGCCGGTGTGGCGCTGGTTTTGAAAAAGACGCTGCTGCCGGGCGATACGCCGCCGTTTGTGATGGAACTGCCGAGCTATAAGCTGCCCTCGATCAAAGTCGTTGCCATGCGGGTATGGGAGCGTGGCTGGGCGTTTGTCCGCCGCGCCGGAACATTGATACTTGCTGTGGCGATCATCGTGTGGGCCGCAGCATACTATCCCCGCAGTGCCGAGGTCGACGCGCCGTACGAGCGGCAGCTCGCCACGCTGGCCCAAGCGCGGACAAAGGCGCCGAGCCATGACACCGTAGCGCTCTCACGAATCGATGCGAAAGAGAGCCAAGTCCAGAACGAGTTGGCCGGGGCACGGCTCCGCAACAGCTATTTGGGTCGTGCCGGACAGGCCATCGAGCCGGCGGTCCGGCCATTGGGCTGGGACTGGCGAATTGGCTGTGCGGCGATCGCATCGTTTCCCGCTCGCGAAGTCGTTGTCGGGACCTTGGGCGTGATTTATAACCTGGGAAACGAGCAAGATGAAAAGTCGCCCGGCTTGCGCGTTAATCTGCAGCGTGCCACGTGGGACAACACCAACCGATTGGTATTCAATGTGCCGGTGGCGCTGTCGCTGATGGTGTTCTTCGCGCTGTGCGCCCAATGTGCGGCGACATTGGTCGTGATGCGCCGCGAGACGAACAGTTGGCGCTGGCCTCTATTTGCATTTGCGTATATGACGTCGCTAGCCTACGTCGGTGCACTCATTACGTATCAGGTGGGCATGCGGCTCGCAACTTTTTAGCTCAGGCCGCCAGGCCGGAAAAAGCGATGATGACAGACGGACTTCAAAACATATTCGTGTGGGCGGTCGTCGCCGTGGCCGTGAGCTATTTGGCATGGAGCGGCTGGCAGACATTCGTACGACGCGGAGCAAATGGGTGCGGTGGATGTGGAAACGCCGGTCAAATAGATGCCGGTGAAGGCACCGATCGAGCACCCCAGGTGAAGCCGTTCGTGTCGATCGAGGATGTAAAAATCGCTTTTGGCCCAGGCCGCCAGGCCGGAGAAAACAAAGACAAAGAAAAACCATAGCCCTCGCCGCACACAGAATTTTTACTCTCGACCCTTGACTCTGGTCCCTCGACTCTGGTCCCTCGACTCTTGTCTCTCGACTCTTTCTCGCACACCAGGGATCAGCCTCTCAGCGTTCTCGTGATAAACCTTGCGCAGCACGCCGTCGGGCAGATCGAGGCCATCGATATTCCACAGGCCTTGTGGCGGAAACGGGTTCTCGGCGTAGGGAAAATACTCGTCGTCGGTTTCTAAAAATCGCCAATGCAACCTCAGGCGAGCCGGTGTACGCGGGCCATCGGTACCAAACAAGATGCGATCCTGGTATTTCAAGAAAAACTTGCGTGCCGCGCGGGGTTGTCGACCCAGCTCGGAAATACGCGAGGCGATTTCGACGACCAGATTGGGATACCGGTCGAGCCACGCGGCAACCCTACGCAAGTCTTCCGGATTGTTTGCCAGGTGGGCACCAATGAATATGGTGTTCCGATGGCGTTCGATCACACGATTGCGAGCCGACAGCAGTTCGTCGCGCGAAGGAAAGTTCGGGCCGTGGAAGCTCCATTCGGGATGCCGATGCAGTTCCTCCCAACGCTCGTTGCTCGCATCGACGGGCAAGAAAAATGCGGCGGGGTCTGCCGTGTGGATAATCACAGGCAAGCCCAACCGACCGCAGGCTTCCCAGATCGGATCCCACCGAGGATCGTCGATTTTCATGAGCGATCCGTCTGGTTCGCGATAGCCGAGCCCCAACTGTTTGAAAATCTTGAGGCCACTGGCACCACGTCGCGTGGCATCCGCCAGCGCGTCGGCCATACGTCGACCGAAGCCGGGCTGGTGGCAGTCCCAAGACTCCCACTTGTCGTTTTGGCCGTCACCTTGCCAGTCGACGTTAGCAAAGATGACGAAGCGATCGGGATATTTCTTCCAAAGGTATTGGCTGTGCTCGTCGAAGTGGCTACCAAGTCGGCCGTCGAGGCTCACGCAGAGGGCGATGTTCTGCTGGTCCATGACCGTGACAAATTCGTCCAGTCGCGCAGGCGAATGACGTAGCCGCAACCTCGGATGCGTATGAACATCGACAACCGGCATTTTCGCGCGGCTTAAGTTGTGGCCAGGCACAATGAGCGTCGGACGAGGGCGAAACTGGTCTAATGCGAGCGGCCGGCCGTCGCGCCCATCGAGCGGTTGGCTCTCTTGTGCCGTGACAACGACAGCCAACAGAATGGTGCTGGCCATGCCAGCCACACATCGTATGCTATTCATAGAATCAATCATTCCATAAAAAGGAAATCCGTTTAGCGCACGCCACTTGCGGCCCATGTTTCATCGGCTAAAACCAAGGAACGAGGGACCATTATAACGATACCATCGCGACCGGTCTGTTCCGCACGACCAGTTTTTGCCACTGAGACGGTTGATTACCGATGACCGAACGGACCCAAATCCAGAATGACGACGAAGCGCGTCGCGCCGCACAGTCGAGCCGACAGCGCCAGCGTCCGCCGACTCTGGTGCCCGGTCTCGAACCAGAGCGTTTTCTGGGTGCGGGCGCGTATGGCGAGGTGTGGGTGGCTTTGGATCGCAACACAGGCCGTCGCGTGGCGATCAAGTTTTTCGCCCATCGCGAAGGGCTCGACTGGTCGCAATTCTCCCGCGAGGTAGAAAAGCTGGTGTTCCTTTCGGCCGATCGCTACGTCGTGCAGTTGCTCGATGTCGGGTGGGAGGCCGATCCGCCTTACTACGTCATGGAGTACTTGGAACGCGGGTCGTTGGAAGATCGGCTGCGCGAAGAGGGAACGTTGCCGGTTGCCGAAGCGCTGGCGCTGTTCCGAGATATCACCACCGGATTAGCCCACGCCCATGGTCGGGGCGTGCTGCATTGCGATCTCAAGCCGGCCAATGTGCTGTTGGACCAGGACCAACGACCGCGGCTGGCCGACTTCGGACAGTCGCGAAGGCCGGATGAGCAGAAGCCAGCACTCGGCACGTTGTTTTACATGGCGCCGGAACAGGCCGACATGAAAGCTGTCCCCGACGCGCGATGGGACGTCTATGCGCTCGGCGCGTTGCTCTATACGATGCTGACCGGCTCGCCTCCTCATCGCAGCGACGCCCGCATCGCGGAAATCGAAAAGGCGGTGAGTCTCGAAGATCGACTTGCTCGCTATCGTCGGATCATTGCCGAGGCGCCCCTGCCCGTTGCCCACCGCGAGGTGCCCGACGTTGACCGTGCATTGGTTGAATTGATCGATCGTTGTTTGGCGGTCGATCCGGACGATCGACATCAGAATGTGCAATCGGTGGTCGATGCGCTCGACGAGCGCGACGCCCGCAGGGCACGCCGGCCGCTGGTCGTGCTGGGCATGATTGGCCCGGTGTTGCTGATGCTCCTGATGGGATTGGCGGCATGGCGGGGCGTCGAAACGGTGACAAGCCAAACGAACGAGGCGCTGACCCAAGCTGCGCTCGATAGCAATCGGTTTGCCGCCCAGTTTGCAGCTGAATCGGCCGCCAACAGTTTGGAGTGGCGATTTCGCGCGGTGGAAGATGTGGCTCTCGATCCGACGTTCCTTGCGAAACTCGCATCGTTGCTGGGCCACAAAGAGCTAAGCGGTCTGCGAACGTTGCTCAACGACCCGCAGATCAATCTGACGCGGCCCGACACAGAGGTTGACGATCGGGCGAACCAGCTACGACAGTCGTTTCGCTCTCACCTGGCACGACAAGACTTGCAGAAGCGGCTCGAGGCCCTACTTGAAAACTCGCGTCTACCGGGCGTGGCCAGTTGGTTTGTCAACGATGAGAGCGGATTGCAGATTGCCCGTGGACCGGAAAGTCAAACGATCGGTCTAAACTACGGCTGGCGAACATATTTCCACGGCGAAGCGGACGACCGTCAGCCAGATTGGCGACCCGCAGCCGGCGAGCACCTGCAACAGACTCATCTGTCGGCCGTGTTCCTTAGTCAGGCGTCGGGCAAATGGATCTTGACTGTGTCGACCCCGATTTACGAGGCGGATCAGTTCCTGGGCGTGGTGGCGCTGACGGTCCAGATCGGTGAAAAGAATTTTGGCGTCCGTGTGAGTGAGACCCGGGACCAAGACAACCCCGTAGATCAAGACAACCCTGTACAATACGCGGTGCTGGTCGACTGGCGCGACGGCCCGAACAAGGGGCTCATTGTTCAACATCCGCTTTTCCGGCGAAAGGATCTGCTGCCGGCACGATTTAGCAGCTATCGCATTGCGGCCGACGCCTTGCCCGAGGGCGAGGGCGTGAACGTCAGCAAAGCGAACTATCGTGATCCGCTCTCCGCGGACGAAGGGGGTCGGGACTACGCCGGTCGCTGGCTAGCCGAATCGGCGCCGGTCCGCATCCGTGGCAAAGATTCGGCCTTGCGAGTCATTGTGCAGATGCGTCACGCGCGGGCCATCGCGCCGTTGAATCAGTTGAAGCAAAGTCTGCAATCGATTGGGCTCATTGCGCTGGCGGGCGTGGCGGTAGTGCTGACCGTGTTGTGGGGCTTCATGGTACGACGCCTGGGCGCAACCAAACCAACACGCCCGGCCGGACAGGCTATCTCCAATTCGCCGCCGGCTGATACCATGGCCACGATCGCCTTCCACGGAAACGATCGGACCTAACCCAAGTTCCCCAGTAAGACGTCAGACATACCTTATTTTCTAGGGTGGCGGGTGCAAAGTCGTCACTACATTTGAGTTTGGTTTATTCTCGGCAGCCGAAGTTTGAGGCGGTCGAGGAGGATTTGCT
>CAUYYY010000004.1:0-17474 GCA_963577165.1 Planctomycetota bacterium
CAAAGTGTTAGGTTCCCGACCGGCCGTGCTGCTACACCCTCGCGGCACAAAAATGGTCAACCCGTTTGCCAAACTCGCGGCCAAATGTAACAATGCAGTCCTATGGTGCCGTACAACTTCCGGAACACGTCCGTGCGACTCGCACTTATCGGCTGGCAGACACTTTCGAGTAAGGAAACCCAGAAATGAAAACCCCAGTAATGAAAACACTGACGATTGGAATGTCGGCCGCATCCGTGTTGCTAATGACGTTGTTGCTGCTGACGCTGGTGGCGACCACGGCGGATGCCCGGTCCTATGCCGCCTATCGGCCGGCCTACCGCACCGCCGTACGGCAGAATGCCCCGTACCAGAATGCGCTGTACCAAACGGACAACACGCGACTAGCGCCGCCGACCGTTACCTTTCCGAATCAGGGCCAGTCTGCAGGCCCTGCTGGACCGACTTTTTCGACGCCCGCTCTGCAGCCGGTGCCTGCTCGATCTGTCGCTCCACAATCTGTAGGACCAGCGTGCGACGCCGTACCCCACATATCGCCCGGGTTGGCAACGTTCGGCGCGCCGCTTGTCACCTACCGGCCGCTCCTCCCGCTGGTCGCTGTGCCCCGTTCTTACCAGGTGGGCCGGGGCATCCTGGGTCAACCGAAAGTCTACGTCCCGGGCCAGCCGATTCGCAACGCGCTGCGCTATCTGACGCCGTAAGGGTCCGCGGTTACCGGATTAGCGACCTTGGACGTTCAGCCAGCTTGTCTTTCGCTTGAGCGTTCGCAGTGTCAAGAAGACAGTAAGCCCGAGTAGGAAGATTACCATCCAATGCGGCGCGAGGTCAGGAGAACCGTGGACCGTGGCATGTGTTCCTACACCGAGTGCAAAGAAACAAACGACGATCGCGAAAACCCCGCTATACTCTCGGCGGAGGATGTTGCGCAACGAAAACGCCAATGTCGGACGTTCCCATCGGCGGAACTTAGGTAGGAAGGCGGGCGTTTTCTCCGCCCACTGGAGATAGCGGTCGCCAAATTTGCGGCGTAAGAACTCCTCTTCGGCAAGCATGATCCGCTCGTAGTAGATCCAAAACGAAAGCACAAGAATGAGCGACAGCCACCAGGACATGAAGAACATCGAGATACCCAACCAAATCATGAAGTTGCCGACATGCAGCGGATGTCGGACAAGCGAGTACATGCCCGACGTGTTCAGCTCATCGGCGACCTGGCATTTCGTGTTTCGTCCCGAAGTGCCTTGTGGAGCAAAGCCGATGGACATCGCTCGAATCGCCGGCCCGAGAAACGAAATCGCCATGCAGGCGAATACCCATACCTCGTGCAGGCGTGGGTCCTGGAACGGGTAATCGAATTGGTTAATCACGACGAGCATCGGAATCGCCAACAACACCGGCAGGTAGCTTCGCTACCGAAAAAGCCAGTTTCCCGACCGTTCAAATTCTTCATGAAGTGTCATATTTTCTTTCGCTTAGAGCAAATTGCGAAATAAGCGCGACTACTTTCATTACACTGTCGTCGAAAAACCATGCAACTGTTGACCTCATGTCCGTGCGGCTCGAACGAATATGCCACAGGGCCGAAACGCGTGGGCCTCAGACCGCTAGCTGCGGCGAGCGGCTAAGCCTGAATGAGAAAACAGATGACTACGCGGCTGGCTCGTCCGCGTCAACATCGGTATCAGGTGTCGGTTGCGGCATGGCATTCGGCTCGGGTGTTTCGACCGTCTCTAGGCCCATCTCGTCGTACACCCGCTGGAAGATAGCGTTCGCATACGGATTGCGTGGGTCGCCACCCCAACTGGTGACGATCTCTTGCTGCCTGGCCAGTTGGGCCACGCTATAAGGTCGAAAATAGTAGTTTTCATGGCATGGTGGGTAGTATGCGATATGCTGCGGCATGTCGCAGCGGATTGTCCAGCAGTGCTCCATCTTCGGCGGTTTTGCATTTCCACAATCGTCGCAGTTGTCGCACGGACCACAATCGTCGCATTCGCCGCACGGACAATAGCCGTCATCGTCCGATACAATTCCTCCGTACGCTGAGCTGTCGATGACCACATTCCCCGGTGAGCCGAGGTCGTCGGCCACGCGATCGGAAACAACCGTGTCAGGAATGAGCCTCGGCTGCGAAAAGCCCAACCGGAATGGGGCCGGCGCGCCGGCGGTCGGGGCTGAGGGCGGTGGCACGACAGGCGGTAATTCCGGTTGATTGTTCGCGGTTGCTGCCATCAGGCTAACTGCTACGGCGAGGCCAGTGAACATGGTCGTTTTCCCCTTCGGGTCGGTGTGTCTGTTGCTCCGCGGGCTGTGGTTCCCACTGGTTAAAGTTATCGGCGGTAACGGTGGTATCGGTTCAGTACGAGTTTCAGATGAATTGGGTAAGTTGCGTTAGAAAAGTGAGGTAAAGAGTTCCTGTAAAACAGGAAGGTAAAAATAGGTCGATATTTAGGCCGAATTGGCAGACGATTTTCCCACTTCCAAGTTTAGTCAGCTGCCTGACAACACACTGCCCGCCAAAACGGGCCTCAAAGCTCAGCTAGATTGCTCATTTTCATGCCAGACACGCAAAATCGGAAAAGTCAACTGAATCTTCGTAATGCGTACGACCGATAGAACCGGCACAGGGCGGACTCGGTGGTTTTGCCATGGGCGGACCATTTGCCCTGCTAGTAAGTGCGCGATCGGATTCAGTCCGGTCGGACCTCGCATTCACAAAGAGGATGAGTAGCGTCAAATGATACGGACCAGCATCACCAGAAGCGCCCGTCGCTACGCAGTGCAACAAACTCTTGCCCTGATTCTTGTGGCGGCATTCTACACCGGGTTGTCTGTTGTAAAGGCCCAGGCACAGAGCACCTCGACTCCGGGCAATGCGGCTCCGGACAACACGGTTGTCCTGGTGGCGACCAGCGAAGATCGAGATACGTTTGTCGAGTCGCCCGAGGGCCGCAAGAAGTTCGAGGCACTGATCGCCGATATCTTGGATCCGGAAGTGGTAATCGATATCGATCCCCGCAAATCAAAATTGATTCGCACCAAACTGCCCGTCACACGGTTCTCCGTCACGAACCCCGAGAATCTCGAGATTGTGCAGTTTAGCCCGACTGAGTTTGAACTGATTGGCGGAGACGAAGGCGAGACGACACTTACGCTGTGGTTCGGCGCACCGAACCAGGATTCTCAAGTGTTGCGTTACCTGGTGCGCGTAGGCCGCGACGACGCGGTCGATCAGCGGGTCGACATCGAATACGGCGAATTGCAGGACCGCATCAACGAGATGTTTCCCAATAGCATGGTTCAGTTGATTCCGATTGCAGACAAATTGATCGTCCGTGGCCAGGCGCGTGATGCCGAAGAGGCGACACAGATCTTGGCCATCATTCGCGGCGAGGCGACTGATCAGTCGGGCAACTTACTCGGGCCGGGCAGCGGCATCGTCAGTGCCGGAACGGCGGCAAGCCCACGTCCGGGGGCCAACGACTTGCCTTCGACGCAGGTGATTAACATGCTCGACGTGCAGGGCGAGATGCTCGTCATGCTCAAGGTGCGAATTGCCGAGCTGAGTCGCAGCGCGTTACGCGAAATAGGTGCTGACGTTACGGCGATTGCCGGCGACTTCACCTTTTCGTCGCTCTTGGGTGTCACCGGCGCATTCTCGGCGGTCCTCGATGCCGAGGATGTTGACTTAACGCTCACGGCGCTCAGTTCGAACAGTTATTCGAAGATCCTTGCCGAGCCTAACCTAGTCACCCTCAGCGGACACCCGGCCAATTTCATCGCCGGCGGTGAATTTGCCGTGCCCACGGTCGTGGGTGTCGACGGCGTCGGGGCCGTGACGACTAATTTTCGCAGATTTGGAACCCAGTTGTCGTTCTTGCCCACCGTGATCGACAAGGACCGCATTCGACTACAAGTGTCACCGTCCTTCAGCTCCATCAATTCTGACAACACAGTCGACGGGATACCGGGCCTCGATAGCCGGGCGGTGAACACTACGGTTGATCTGCGCGAAGGCCAATGGCTTGCGATCGCCGGTCTGCTGCAAGACGAACAGTCGGGCAGCAAACTGCGGGTGCCGTTCTTGGGCGACATTCCATTGATCGACACGGTCTTCAGCCGAAAAAAATCGACACGCGACGAGACCGAACTCATTATCCTGGTTGGTCCCGAGTTGGTCCATCCGCTCGATGCCAAGGACAACCCATTGATCCTGCCGGGCATGGAAGTGACCGAACCGACCAACTGCCAATTTTTCTTGAAGGGCATGTACGAAGGCACACCAGGCTGCGATTACCGCAGCACGGTGGCGCCACTCCAGCAACAGCGATATCATGAAGCACGTCATCAAGCATGGCGAGACTCGCGTCAGCAATCTCGCTACCAGGAGTCCGAGAGCCACTACGTTCATGGTCCACACGGATTCTCACGCTAGTCGAGGGTCGAGAGTCAAGAAAACAGTGCAAGGAAGATTGGGTATGAAGAGCACCAGCACAATCGCAAAAGTGGCCTCCATGGCACTCTGTGCGGTGGTGATCGTGGCTAGCGGGTGCCGTGGCGGGAAATCTGCCCGGTGGTTCTACCAGTCTCCACCTCCTCACATGATGCTCGGCACCCAGAGCGATGAAATCTGGATGAAGCAAGAGGTGAATGCGGAAGCTTCAGATTTCGTCCTTTACCAACACGAATTTGAGATCGGCGGTGCCCGTTTGAACATGGGCGGCGAGGACCATCTGAAGCAGATTGCCGGTCGGTTGCTCGAAGGACATGACTTTCCCGTCATTGTCGAGCGGAGCATGACCACGGAGCGTGAAAACACCGAGTACCACTATCCGGTGCATCCGAATCCCGAACTCGACATGCAGCGCCGTGAGGTGATCGTCCGGCTATTGACGGCGATGAGTGTACCGGAAGTTGAGCTCCGCGTGGTTGTATCGCCCGCGCTGGCCCCCGGCTTCAAAGCGACCGAAGCTGAGGGCGATTACATAAACGGCCTCAGCGGACAAGGGTCGGGAAATGGGTTCGGCAGCTTCGGTGGTTTTGGCGGTTTTGGCGGTTTTGGTTTTTAGAGTGAGTGGCAGGGCAAGAAGCCTGAGGCGACAGCCCCGACGGCTGCATCTCGGGGCCGTCGCCGTAGGCTCCGACCCCGGCGCCCAGTGTGCAAACACAAGGAAGATGTCATGATGGAAAGGATCACCTGGGTCTCGCTGTGGGTTGCCGCCGCCTCGGCCGGGTTGGTCGGATGTGCCGAGACGCAACTTTGGAGTGGTGGTGTATTCGACACACGGTCCGCACAGTCAAGATCCGCGGTCATTCTTGGCACCGGTGATCGGCAAGACTATCGGCTTTCGGCAAACGACTTTGAAAAGAGTCGGCTCTCGCTGGCCCGACTCAGTGAGCGCCGTGGCCAACCGAAAGTTGCGCTACAAATCTACGAGAAAGTACTCGTCGAGAATCCTCGCAGCATCGTGGCCAATCACCGGTTGGGTGTGATGGCTGCCCGCCAAGGCAAGCTTGATCTGGCCGACCAATATTTTCAGTCG
This sequence comes from Planctomycetota bacterium, assembly GCA_963577165.1. Taxonomy (GTDB): domain Bacteria; phylum Planctomycetota; class Planctomycetia; order Pirellulales; family CAUYYY01; genus CAUYYY01. The sequence continues at coordinate 5,544 of CAUYYY010000004.1, forward strand.
GCTCGGCAGTTGGCGCCGCCGACCGCTCAGCTGCTGGCTGACATCGGCTATGGCTACTACCTTCAGAACCGCACTGCCGAAGCCGAGCAAGTACTCAAAGAAGCCTTGAAGCTTGATCCGGACAACGCAGTCGCTTCGAATAACCTGGCCTTGGTGTTCGGTGAGCAGCGCCGGTTTGATGAAAGCCTCGCCGCCTTCCAACGAGTCGGAACGGACGCCCAGGCGCACGCGAATCTTGCCTACATCTATTCGCAACTTGGTGAATATGATCAGGCGCAGTCTCATTACAGTCGAGCGCTGTCGCTCGATCCGACATTGCGGATAGCCGCTAATGCGATGGCACAAATTGCCGAACGACAGCGTGGCAGAGCGTTTGACCAGCCGCCCATTTCGGCGACGCCACAAGACTCCGACACGGTAGCAGAACCGGACGACGTTTTGGTCCAACAAGTTCAACCCCAACAAGTTAAACCGTCGACGGAGCCGACCCCAGTTGCACTAAAACACCAAGTTGCATCGAAACAGGCTTCCGAGCCAAAACAGACTTCCGACGGTATGATTTCGGTGTACGGCGCGGCCGGCAGCAGCCTGCCGGGGCCACAGGCCGGTGCGGTCGCTAAGATACAAGAGACGCCGCAGCGAAATCAGGCCGCCAACCATGTGTCCATGGCACAACCGTCCGGCACGCTGCGTCCGCTTGGCTCGCCCGGCCAACAACCGCCGAGTGTCTACCAACCGATCAGCGCGAGTGCGGTGCCGATGCCAGCGCCCTATGCGGGCGGCTCTCAATCGTTGACCAAGCTGGCATACGAAGAGCCAAGGTGGCCCGGCACGGTCGCTCCGACACAATTCGCGGGCCGCCACGATGCGGCACTCACCCACATGCCACCAGCCGGCAATCAACCGGCGATTCAGAACGCCCTGCAAGCGGCCTTCCAACAGCGTCTTGACGCCGTGCAAATCGGCACGGGCGCGTATCTGCCCACAATCGGCCAGCCGCAGTAAGTCCGTCGGGTGCCTGTTGTTTACCCTACAGAACCGGCAGCGCGCTGCCATCGAACGTTTGCAGGTACTTCCAAAGTTCCAGCATGGCCGGCCCGGTCAGCACGAGAAAGACCGAGGGCAGCATGCAGAGTGTGATCGGGAACAGCATTCGCACGGCCGTCTTGCTCGATCGCTCGTCCGCCTCTTGTCGGCGATGTGTTCGCATTCCGTCGGCATACTCATACACGGCGTTGACAATGTTCGTGCCCAGACGCTGTCCTTGGGTCAACAGCGCTGCCATCGTATGGATTTCCGGTTCGTCAATCCGACTCGCAAATTGACTGAGAGCTTTGTCGAACGAAATCATCTCGGCGTGTTGCCGCAGGATAACCCATTCGACCGCCAGGTCGGGATGGGCCGCATAGAGTTCGTCGGTCACATGCGCCATGGCATCTCCCAGCGCCAAGCCGCCGGTCAAGCCCATCGTTAGCATGTCCATCGCGTCGGGCAATCCTTGTCGAACGCGGGCCTCGCGGCTCGTTCCTTGCCAGCCGAGAACCAACCGCGGCAGGGCCCATACCACTGCGGTCATTGCCAAGCCGACCGCCAGACATTGTATCGCCAGAGTGTGCTGCTCGGGTCCGATCGCTACGACGATTGTGCCGGTCAGGACGACTGACAACAGAACGAACAGATTTCGCAGCGCACGGAAGTCGCGGCGGGCCGTGGAATGATAGTAGCCAGCTCGTTGCAATTCCTTGTCGAGTCGGCTGTTGTCGAGATTCAATTGCGGCACATGGCTCGCCAGGCTGGCGGCAATTTCCGCGGTCGTTATTGTCGAATCGTTTTTACCAAGCGCGGCCAGACGCTGCGCGATGGGATTTTGAGTGAAGGTCTGTATTCGTCGCCCGACGATAAACACGATGGCGACGATCGACGCGAACGCAGAGAGAATGAGCAGTTCGATAGTCATGGTACTCAACACTTTCGGTAAAAACTGGTCGAAAAGTATAAGAGTTGAAAAGACACTCTTACACTCTTACACTCTTACACTCTTACACTCTTACACTCTTACACTCGTCAACCTTAAAAGTCCGACTTCAGCAATCGATAGATCCAGGCCAGGCCGGCAACTTGCAAGGCGATGGCCAGTCCCAGGATCGCCTGGCCCTGTGGCATTTGCAGCAGAGCGGTCACGTAGTCGCGTCGCCAGATCAGCATGTAGGCGATGATCGTCGGTGCGGCCATCGCGATGACCAACGTACTGGTCCGGGCCGCCGCCGTCGCCGCTAGAAACTGGCGTTCGTAGCTGATCCGACCTCGCACGACTTGCACCAGCCGCTCCAAGGTGCCGGGCAAGTTGCCGCCCGACTTTCGTTGAACACGAAGCGTCGCGGCGAAAATACGCATTTCCGTGAGCGGAACACGACGCACGAGCGATCGCATCGCGGCGTCCATCGAGAGCCCCATATCCAACTGTCGAGCAGCCCGACGGAACTCGATGCCCAGTGGCTTGATGGCCGACTGGCCAACCAGTGCGATCGCCTGATCCGCACTCTCGCCCGCTCGCACCGCCTGGGCAATCAGTTGCATGACGTCTGGAAGCTGGGATTGCATGGCGCGGCGGCGTCGCCCTCGCAAGAATAGAAACAAGCCCAGGACCAGCACGACACCGGCCGAGCCGCCCAAGGCTGCCGAATACCAAACAGGTTGCCATACCCACAAACTGCCGCCAACGAGCAACGCGCCGGCTACGGCCATCAAAAACAGTGTGACGGGCAGCAGATCGACGCCCGACTCGATCGTCAGGCGATCGAACCAGCGATCGATTTTCCCGGCAGTCGAGCGTGTGCTGACCAGACTCGGTGAAAGCGGCAACGGTCGCAGGGTCGCCGGACCGGCCGGAGCCGCCAGGCCCACTTGTCCGGTTGCGTGTTCTGCGGCCAAACGCCGCCGGCTAGCCCACTGATCGCGGAAACTGAGCGCTACGGTGGCGATCACCAACGTAATCGAGGCCGTCAGACTAATTGTCAATAGTGTGGAATCCACGACAGGGGCCCTCGTTCAAAGAAGATTGTTGAAAAGTTAAAAAGTTGAAGAGTTGAAAGAGTCTGATGCCACAATTTGTCTCTTCAACTTTTGCACTCTTCAACTTTTCAACTCTCTTACCTTACAGGTTCCGTTTGACAAACAAATCTTTCAGCAGGTGAGCGCCGGCGGCCTCTGCACGTTCCAAACACGCTGGCATGTAGCCCGTCGCATAGAACTCGCCGCGTACTGTGCCATCTTCGCCAACGTCACACTGCCGAAAGCCAAAAATATCCTCAATCCGATAGTTGCCGTCCTTCACTTCCACGATTTCCGAAATCTGCATCACGCGCCGCCGACCGCCTTGGAGTCGAGCGACGTGAATAATCAACTTGATGCCCGAGGCGATGTACTGCCGCACGACCGCAATCGGCAAATCAAAGCCGGTCATGGCGACCATCATCTCGACCCGTGCCAGCGCGTCATGAGCGCTGTTGGCGTGGATCGTGGTCAACGATCCTTCGTGGCCCGTATTCATGGCTTGGAGCATATCCCAAACTTCCGCACCGCGGACTTCACCCACGATGATTCGGTCGGGCCGCATGCGGAGGCTATTTCGCACTAGATCGCGTTGGGCGATCTCGCCGGTGCCTTCGGTGTTCGCCGGACGTGTTTCCATCCGCACCCGATGTGGATGCTGAAGGATCAGCTCTGCCGAATCCTCAATCGTCACCAGCCGTTCGCTATGCGGAATGAACGCACTGAGCGCGTTGAGCATGGTGGTTTTTCCGGCACCCGTCCCACCAGAGATAATGCAACCGGTGCGTGCTTTGATGGCCGCCGAAAGAAACGTCACCATGTCGGGCAAGATTGATCCGTTGGCGACCAAGTCGTCGATCGTCAACGGATTGGTGCCGAAACGCCGAATCGAAAGCGCTGGTCCGTCGAGTGCCAGCGGCGGAATCACCGCATTCACCCGCGAACCATCCGGCAGACGTGCGTCGACCATCGGGCTGACTTCGTCAATACGGCGACCCATCCGAGCCACCACCCGTTGGATGATTCGGATCAGGTGAGCGTCGTCGGCGAACATCACGTCCGTCAGTTCCAGACATCCGTTTCGCTCGATATAGACCGTGTAGGGATCGTTGACCAAAATATCGCTCACGGTCGGATCCTGCATCAGCGGTTCGAGCGGTCCGAGACCATACAGCTCGGCCATCAGCTCCTGGAGAAGCCGCTGGCGATCAAGCTGGTCGAACGTCTCTTTCGTCGTCACACGAGAGCGGTGGGCCAGTGTGCGAACCTGATTCCAAAGCTCGTCGTCGTCGACATTACGCAGACTCGACAGATCGAACGCCTCGACCAACTGCTGGTGAATCGACGACTTAATCCGCTGAAAGTCTTGCTCGATCGGATCGACGTGCGAAGGAAGATCCCGTCCGTTGTTCGTGTTCTCAATGATCAAATTTTGCTTCATGGCGATATCACTTTCTGGGACCTGGATTGTCCGAAAAAACTAATTGGGTCTTTGTATTCTTATTGGGTCAAAACGATTTTTCCGATCCGTGGGTTCCGCGGCTCGCCGGCTCGGACCAACGCCGTACAGGTATGCAATACGCACGGTTGGAGAACCAACTCCAAGGTTCCCGCCTCGGTCTTCTCACACGCGACGACACAGCCCGTGGTAAAACCGGCGATCGATCCTGTTTGCGGATCGCTGACCGGCCAAATCCGTTTCTTTCCGCGGATGTCGCACAGCGCCCGGTGCAGTTCCGCCAGACTCGCCGCACTCGGCTCGGCCATCGCGGTTGCTTGTTGTGCGACGCCCTGGTAAACGATCGCGCCGCCCACCAGGCGGAGGTCGTCGTGGCTCAGTCCCTGCCGAATCTGTCGCTGCACATCGCGCGAACTCGCTGGGCGGCCAAACCGAACAATCTGTCCCACATTTTCCGACGACCCGTGTACGGCGGCGCTGCCGTCATGGCGCGGCTGGCCCAGTCGAATCGTCATCTCATCCAAGCCGTCTCGGCCGGCCTTTACATGGCCCGTCTTCGGATCGACCGAAAAATGGTCACGTTGAACTTGCCCAGATTTATCCATAGGCGGAATCATCAACGGCACCATCGGCACCGTGACGTGGCCCGCCGGTCGAAATCCATAGACGCGTTGGTCGACCGTGGCCCGAGCCTCGACGACCATGTCCACATCGGCAAAACCGAACATCCGGCTCGCCCAAAGCGACAACGCCTGACCTCGTTCGGCAGTAGACTGGGCACGCACCAACAGCGAATTGATCGGGCCCTGGCCGTTCCACGGCTCCATCGGAGCTCCGAGCCTGGTCGGATCCTCGACCCAACCGGTGACCATATCGCCGTTGACTCGGTTTTCCCAGTTTGCAGCAAGCCGCATCGGACCACGGACAAGGTTCATTTCGGCGAACTGCAGCGCGTGCTGTCGCGTCCGGACATCCTGCCGCACGGTCAACATCCTTGCGACGTCGGCTCCGCCGGGTGAACCGGCCAACCGATAGTGGCCCGAGGCAATCGGGCTGTTCTCGAACATCTGTGCCACGCCAGCCAGCGCCGAGGTTTCGCAGACCGCTTGCATCTGATGGCGATGGTTTACCAGCCAGGCCACGTTCAGCGCCCACGCACAGCAAATCAGCATCACCGGCAGACAAAGCAACAACACCAGCGTGATCACACCACGGCGCTCGGGCCGAGCCGCGCGCGGTGCGCTGCGTTGTGCTTCACATCGATTGATCGGCTTATGGCTGCTCATGATGAAACTCTTCGCGGTAAAGGCCAAGCCCAAACTAATTTTCCGAATCAACACGGTTGTCGGCGGCGTACGTTACTCCACCGGTCGAAACCGGCGCCGTGACGCTGCGATCGCTGGTCGGCACGGCTGGCCGACTTTCGCGGAAGTCACCCCGAAACGTGTTTGTTTCGAGCGCGCCACGTCGATAAATTTGCGTCACAAAATTCCGGTTCGGTTTGGCTTGAAGGCCCAACAGGCTCTCAAGCGTAATCGTTTTCGTGTTTTCGGTCGCAGTCGCCACCTCACTGGCAGCACGTGCAACCAGGGACAGCTCGCCACGGCCCTCCACGGTCCGCAGAATGTTCACTTGGTCCAACGTGACCGCCAGCGTGATGACCGGATGGCGTTGTTGCGATGCGGCGTTGTTGATCGAGGCTATGTTGAGCGCACCGGTTCGGCCGGTCGCCCTCGGTTGCTCTACTTCGAGCACCTCGATGTCCTGAATCAAAGCCATCGTCGCCTCGGGAATGGCCAGTGTGTCCCCCTCGGATTCTCGCGCGTCGGTACGAAAGATCACATCGACCATCGAACCACTCGCAATACCGCCGATAAGCACACGGGGAATTTCAATAGTAAAAGCCCGAAAACCCGGCTTCAGCTTTTTCGAAACGTCGGGCCGCGTCCCTTCCAAGTACATCGACGTGGTCAAAAACGGCTCGCCTCGTTTGATCGGCTGCTCAAGTGTGCGGCCGATGATCTGCTCGGGATCAATCATCACAAGCGTCATCGGCAGATCGCGATGGCCGATTTCGTCATCGGTCATCTCGACCAATCCGATGTCGCCCAGGCTCAGCGTTCGACCGGCTGGCAAATCGATCGCAGCCAGTGGTATCACGATCGCGACCGGAGCGGCCGCTTCCGCCACAGGCTCATCCAGCAAGGCCGTCCGTACGGCATACGCACCAACCAATCCGGCCACGATGGCAAGAATTCCGACAGTCATCGTTCCAGGTGAAATGGACATGGCTTGTCCTCCCAATCAATGGTTTATCCAAGGCGTCAAAGAAAAATCGATTCCGGCACAGTTGCCGGGTTATTCCTTACTCTTTACGCATCACCGTCCGGGTCACAAGCTCGCGACCATCCAGGTTAAATCCGAAAATCGCCAACATGTTTGGTGCGGCCGCGTTCATTGGCAGCCGAACTTCGCACATGATCGGGTCACCCGTGAACGGTCCGCTCTCGAACGTGATCTGGTGTGCCGCGATCAGTCGACCTCGGACCAAAGCGGCGGCGACAGCTTGTCGAACGGCCGCTTCGCTCGCGGCCGGATGCCCGGCTGGCAGCGTGGCGACACGACAACCCGCATGACTGGCCGCCTTGACCAGATGGTTGACCGACCAAAGCATGCTGAACTCGACTACCGCGCACAGCAAGATGATCAGCAAAGGCAGAGCTAGCAGTAATTCGACGCTCACGATGATGCCACGGCGCCGGCGCCGCAGATCGAAGGCTCGTTGTTGATTTCGACGCTTCCGCATATCAATAATCCAGGAATAAACTGTTCGGTGTATGTCTATCCAAGCCTGCTCAGTTCGCTTATCGCCAGCACCAGCCAGGTGCTCACGGCAACCGGCACTCCATACGGCATCAGCCGGCGACGGACGCGTGCTTCGGCCAAGTCAGGGTTCGATTGATCGTCGTCAGAATCCGACGGGCTGTGTTCGCCACGACGGACTCGGTTGATTCCTCTTTGTGCCGCTTCGTAAGTCAACACGAGAACCGTGCCGAGTAAAACCAGCAAGGCGCTCACGAGAAACACCTGCACGGTCATTATCGCTCCCAGCCAAGCGCCCAGGGCACCCATGAATTTCACGTCTCCGCCGCCACCACCGCCGACGAACCACAGTACCAATAATATTCCGAATCCAGTGGCAAACCCCGACAGCGCGAAGACCAGTCCGTCGGCTGCCCCACTTATTCCACTCTCGATCGCGCCGCCCGAGACATGGTAGACCAAGGCCAGCACAAAGGCTGGCACGGTCAGCGTATTAGGTAGCCGCTTCGTGCGCAGATCGCACAAGGCGGCCACTACCGTGAACGTTACGATCGCGATCATGAGGATCCAATGCGATATGTCCATGAAATACTTGCTCTCGCCGGGAGAATATAGAAGAGAAATACCCCAGTTGAAGAAAAGCTCTTTGTGTAGTTGATCGTAATTAGGGTCCAAAAACCGTCAACGGAATAAGCCGACCCCAGGTTTGGAAATCTGGGAATGGCTGAGAAAGAACATCAATCGTGACAGATGTTCGGAATGGAATGAAAAGGGAGCCGGCGGAGTTATTGCCGGACCAGGCGGAATGATCCTCACATTCAGGTGCCACGTGTCGGCGGGTGGCACTGCTGGCTTGCCCAGCAGTGCATAACGTGCGATCTGATGTCGGAACTGCGCAGAGCTTGTTCCGGCCTACAAGTTGCTCATCAGTGGCATCCCACTCTCCCAAAAAAAGAGCCACGGGTCAGGAGAATCCCAACCCGTGGCTCGTCGTTCACTCAGGTACAGTTGCACCCAAAGTGGGCAGAGACCCATCGCGTGGATCAGCCTTTATTTAGTCGTTACCGTGACCACCGTGACCACCGCGACCCTTGCGGCCACGACTCTCACCACGGGCTGTGACGCCGCAGATAACCACGCACTTCGAATTGCGGTTACGCAGGCTCTTGTTACCGCTGTCGCAGAAATCCTGCGCGTCGCGGAATTTGCTGCCAGCACTCTTCGAGTGATGACCTTCCACGCCACTGTACGAGTAGCTCTGATCGATTTCCGAGATCGCCTGACCGAGGTCAGCCAATTCGGTTACGACCGAGTTACGTACGGCCGTCAGACCGACCGTCATGCCAATCACCAGGATGGTAGCGACCATCACCAGCTCCGCCGAGAGCACGGCTCCGGCTTCATCGTTCCACAATTTTCGCAACATCTTTTTCTCCCAAAAAAACAGAAAACAACAAATCGGTGCCTCTCCAGTGTGGAGACGACCAAAACCAAAGGACCGGCGTCATTTCAGGCAGTTCGCGCCAAGCGAACAACCGCCGATGAACAAGCGAACAACCGCCGATGAAGTCGAAGGGCATCTCCTATACCATCGCATCACAATCGTCACAGCCAAAATCCATTTTTTAGCTAACACGTTAAGTAGCTGTCACTTACGAACTTGTCCCGGCAGTGTCTGAGAGCGATTATCCTTCCCGGTCGGTTCGCGGCTCTTTTCCACCACCCTGCGCCTTTGCGCTAAGTTGTAAAGTATCGTTTGCGCCTCCCAGCGAGACCTCCGCCGGACGAACACCACGCCACAGCGATAAGGAACGTCCGGCGTGCGTGAGATACGTGTAGTAGTCTTGAATCTGCTCCGCCGAGAGTTCCTCCACGGTGCGGGCCAACCATTGTCCGGCAGATGCCAACACGTGGCGTGGCGGATGTAGTTCGCGCGGCGCCAGCGCCCACCACTCCAGCGCGTGGCCGGTGGCAATGATTCGGTCTCCCAGTCGATCGCCCTCTTTACGGCTTGGCCGACCGTGATCCGGCCGGCGCACCGGCCAGTCAACATTCCAGAACCCACTGGGGTGCTGTGTCTGCACGAGCCGGCGGGTCATGCCGTGAAGATAATCCATGATGTCCCGACGTCGCTGCGGGCTGAGAATCGGCGTCTCTGAGTCGACTCTCAGCAGCATCACCAGTGCGTGGAGTCGATGATTGCCAAAACAAACGCCCTGCGGCATCTCCTGTCGCATCATCCGCCGTGCGATCCGATCGAAGGTCATCCGCTGGCCTTCATGGGTTACCCAGTGGGTGTCCGATTTCACGAGCAACGCAAATGTAACGGCCGACCACTCGTACTCGATCTGATTAAGTGAAAAGTCTCGGAGCGCTTGTTCGACGATCGACCGATAGGTGGTTTGCCTTTCGGGTGTCTGAATCACGAAGTCGAGGGGCGTGCCAACCTCAGCCAGCCCAGCCATGGTGTGGTCGACGTGACTGCTGGTTGTGATACCCTGGTTTACCTCGACACGAATGCCGCTACCGTCATCGATCAAAAGAGGCGTCGCTTCGGCGCCATACCGTTGGGTAAATCGCCGATGGTCGGTTAATAGCGCGAGCATTTCACGGCCCGAAAGGACGCCGGGCCCCGACAATACATCAGGTTCAGTCTCGGAGAATTTTGCCTCGGCGAACTCAGGGTGATTGAATTCCGCTTCAACGCCCCAAAACCGCAGTGCGTGATCAACATGATTGATGCGTGTTTGTTTTCCAAAGTCGCGTGGGATCAGCTTACTCAGCACGGAGCGCAACTGCTCGTCCGTAACGACGATCGGATAGTTGTATTGCGGCTCAACCGACAACGGCACATCTCGTAGCGGCGGCAGCGCCGGGCGCCACGGTTTGCGTTGCCAATGGATCGTAGCCGCGGTGACACCAGCGGCGATCAACAGCACGTGCAACGACCAGAGTGTGATCCAACTTCTCGTGCTCATGGTGCCCTCCGAACCACGGCCGCCGCCGTATCGGTTACCGCAACACCTCCGGATGTGGTTGGCATGTCCGCTTTATGCCCACTGAGCCGCACGAAAACTAACGCCTGATCGTCTTCGTAGCGAAGCGACCAGTCGTCCGTTTGGCGCATTACCGATGCCAGCATGGTCTGCTCCTGCTTGTCGATGATCATCGTGTTGACGCGATAGCGGTCGAGCGACCGTTGCCAGCCCGGCTCGACGAAAGCGATCGTCTGATAGTCTTGCCACACATTGCGCGGCGCTAGATGAATGTTCGTCGTCATAAACGGTTGAAAGTCAACCGGTCCACGCGTTGCGAGCCAGTCGCCCCACCATTGCGGATTGAAAACTTGGCCTCGCGGCGGATGTGCCTGTAAGTATTCCGTCAGCGCCAAGGGTGTCGAGTTGCCGAGCAGTTGTCCCTCGCTTCGGGCATCACCGCCGAGCAGCGGTCGGCTCAGCCCGGACAGCGCGAACGTCGTCCACACTAGCAAGATCGCTGTCAAAGTCGGCTTCCAGCTCACCGCTGCCGCTGCTTTGGCTGATACTTCACGACCAGCACCCCGACTACTTCGGACAGATATGGGAGTTGCGAAGTCGCGTTGGAAAGCAGCCGGGGTGCTTTCGAGTGTTGTATTGTCTCGTTGCGTGGCGGTGCGTTTCACAAATCTACTGGCCAGATCGGCCAGGTGCGGTACGAGCACGAACGCAAAGATCGGGGCGTACCAACTGATCATGCGAACGCCAAAGACAGCCGCGATCGAAAACACTCCCAAGAGCATCGCGTGGGCAACTGGCACTCGGCGTCGGCTGTGTCGTAGCACAACGAGCAGTAGTACCCACGATAGGGCGAATTCGCGTCCACCCACATTGAGAAACGTCAACGACTGCCATTCCAGCACGTCGCGCAGATTGTCATTGGCGGAGAACCACAGCGTGTGAAACAGCAGATTCTCGCCGTAGGGGTTGATGAGCGTTGCCAGTGTGCCCAGCTCACATAGGCCGAGCCACAAGTGGACTTCGCGATCGGCCAACACGGCCATGAGTCGCCTATTTCGCCAAAAAACTTCGATCGTGCGTCCGATCAAAAAGCAGGCTAGCACGACCAATCCGCAGACAAACGAGCCGTGCAGGTTCGCCCAAAGTGCCATGAGCAGAGGCACGCCGACCCATAACCGCCAGTTTCGGCCTCTCGCAGCCATCGTGCGGCGCCCGGCCGAAGGCTGCTCCTTGCGTCGCATACTGACGATCAGCCACAGCAGAGCGGCAAAGCAGAGCATGGCGAAGTTTTCCGGCCGAATCATCGCCAACCGGCTCCATCCAATCGCCAAGACAAGCATTGCTCCGGCAACCGCCACCAAGGTGTTTCGCGATTGGAGGTAAAAACCACGGGCCAGCAATACGAACGCGACCAATAGCGTCAGAGCGAATAGATTCGACAGCGCCTCGGCCCCAATGTTCTCGACCGCAGCGAAGATGACTTGAGATAGCCAAGCCGAATCGATGACCGGCATCCCCTCGGCAAGTTTCAACATCGGGTCTTCGGTCGGCAGCGACCCGTTCTGTAGAATCCATTGCCCATAGGCGACATGGCCCCACCAG
>CAUYYY010000005.1:0-17362 GCA_963577165.1 Planctomycetota bacterium
GAGCCGGCTAAGTGGAGGAGAATGATGAACGATTTCGCTGAAATTGCGGGGTCCGTTGTTGTCGCGATCGTTGCTGTTGCACTATGTTTGCTCTGGATCGTCAGCATTGTGTGGGCTTACCATAATGCGCAAAGTCGTGGCAAATCGGGCTGCTTAGTTGCACTTCTCATTATCTTTTTGACTTGGCCTGTTGGGTTCATTGCGTGGTTGGTTTTCCGTCCGAACTGCCGCAGCGGCCGACCAGAGGACCGACGCTGAGATTCCCGGTCCCTTTTTCACCGTCGGAGGCGAACGCCCCGTCCGCGCTTGGGCTGAGCGGCTGTGGTGACCGGCTTCGGCTTTTCAGCTGAAGGCTCCGTCTCCTTTGCTGAAGGCTCCGGCCCAATATACTCGACCGACGAGACGAGCCGGTGGTCGGCCTGGCCGAGCTGGTCAGACAGCGGGCCCTCGACGGTAAAGGTGAAATTGATCCGGTGGCCGTCCCGGTGGGCCACTAAATACGAACGCCACTCGATGGGCAGTTCTTCGACTTTTCCTCGGGCTACAACGCGAAAAACCCGGTGGCCCCGGTCATCTTCCCACTGGCTAGCCGAGACGAGTTCGGTCATTCGCTCGCCGAAAGCGAACTGGACATCGTTTTGGAACTCTTCGAGCGTCAGGTGACGTTCGGGCGATTTGGCAGACAGCGGCCGCACGTTGCACTGGGCGACGAGATCGCCGCGATCGATCAGCCGCAGAATGGTCAGCCGCTGCTCGTCGGCCGCCACATACCAACGACGGTCGTGGGCAAGTTGCCAGCGGCCGCCGGACAGCCGGTGGCAGAGCTGGGTCGCGGTCTCTTCTGGCAATGTGGCTTCCGCCGTCGCCGTGTCGCGGCCCGTTGATCGGAATGGGGGCGGCAATTTGGCAAGGACCGTCTCGGTCAGGTGCTTGGGCTGCGGAAGCGGACCGATCCGTATGTTGAGTTTGGCCACCACGTCGACGCCGGGCGAGGCGTGGCCGATGGGCCGCTTTTCTTCAACCGCCAGGTTGAACTCCCGGATGCGATGCTCGGTCAGGTCGAACCGATATTTGGCCTTGAGCGAGATTTCCGTGCTGACGCCTTCCGATGCGCCACTGACAACGCCAGACAAGGTGATCGACGCCTGGTCGCCGTCGATGCGGTCGATCGCGCTTTGAACATCGCAGTGCGAGACAGCTTCCAGACGGACCAGGGCCGCAATGGCCTGCTCGGTGTGCTGCCAAGATTGGCCAATGGCCACCGGCTCGTTGGGCAGCAAATCGGGCAGAACCAGGCTGCTGCCGACGATGTCGATCAAATCGAGCTGGTCGCGGGTGAGCGGTCCGGCGGGGCTGACAAGCGTGATCCGAGGGCCGGCTCGCTCGCCGAGATCGTTCAGACGGGCCAGGATCAGACAGCGATCGTCGGCCAGCTCTTCGTCGAGCGTACTCTTGCCAACTTTGATGACGGCGTCTGAGCGTTCGTAGTAGCGCACGCTGCGGCGAGCCGAACCGGTCGAGAGGAATTGTTCTTCATAGGCCATGTCGGCCACGACGCTCATTGGCAGCTTTTGGACACCGCCCTGGCCGGCAACGCTCAGGTGGCCACCGACCTCGAGCTGGAGGCGGACGCGGCTGGCCTGCTGGTCTGCCGGGTTGGGGCAAAGGTCGAACGTTGCCGGTGACGCGATGTCGGAGTCGCCAGCGGCATCGACGGCGCGAGCATCATCGGCCCGAATTCCAGCTGCCAGCACCGATAGCAACGCGATGGCGGCAATCAGGCATTCGAGCAGATGACAAGCGCGGCGCGGTATGGAAAACATGGCAAGCATCCTGCTGGCAGGCAACGTATCGCACAGAAAAGAGGGAGGCGATGGTGAACAATCTTGTTGTCGTCGTAGCAAGAAGCGCTAGTCCAGCAGAAACAACTTGTCGAAGTCACGAGAGGATTCGCCGGACCGTTTTGGTAAAGTGCATAGTTTGCGTTGTAATTGACGGTGTGTCCCCCAAAAAAATTATGTCTGAACGATCGAAAAACTGTAACCGTAATTGGGATAATGTGTTACGATAGGTCCTGCCATGTTGTGTGAAACGTAAACCCTTGCCATTTGGAACAAGTTAAGGCTGTGCTAGCGAACTTCGTGTCGACCCGGGACATCTTATTTGCGTACAAACGGTGCTAGACGTTAAACTATGGCTGTCGCGAAGCGCGACGGAGAATGGCAAAGCAGAAATCCAAGATTGAAACGGAAGGGGTCGAATCACTTTAGAACCTTAAACCCGTCGGCCAACGCGGAGGTGTGTTGGCCGGCACAGGGGGCCCGGGACAGTCCCCCTGCCATGGAGGTCATCCGAAGGTCGTGCGAAAGATTCGCAGGGAACGCCGCAGTCGGATGGAAAAGAAAGAGGCGAGGTGTGCCATGCATGCTGACTATCAAAACCCGGTCATGCGGAATCTGACCGACCAGCAGAACCGCTTTGCACCGCGAGAAAAAAAGATCGAACAGATTACGAATGCCGAGCAATTGATCCACGAGATCGATCCTCAGCGGACCTACCCGTTCGATTATCTCTGTTTCCGGATCACCGGTTATCGTCCCCATTCGTTTCCCTCGGCCAATCTTTCTGGGGCCGACGCGGTACGTGATCTGCGGCTGTTCGTCGAGGACGTGTCGGACTCGACCGATCTCGAAGCGGACGCCATGGGAGAACGGGTCTATACGGTCGAGGACCTGAGTAAGCAGTTCCGGGTCTCGACGAAGACGATCTCGCGTTGGCGTCAACAGGGCCTGGTCAGTCGACGGCTGCTGTTCGGCGGCCGCAAACGGATCGGATTTCTCAAGAGCAGCGTCGATAGATTCGTGTCGAATAACGAGGATCGCGTCGAGCGTGGTTCGCGGTTCAGCCAACTGACCTCGCTGCAACGGAACGAGATCATCGAGGGTGCGCGACGGATGGCTTCGGCGGGCGGCTGCCCGGCGGAAATCTCGCGACGCCTGGCCAAGCGGACTGGGCGGAGTTTGGAGACGATCCGGTATACGTTGCGGCAGTTTGACAAAGAGCACCCGGCGGTGACGATCTTTCCGAATGCGACCGGCCCGCTGACCGACGAGTTGAAGGTAAAGATCTATCAGAAGTATCGTCGCGACACACCGGTCGAAGTGCTGGCAAAGCGGTACTGCCGGACGAAGACGACCGTCTACCGCGTCATCAATGAGATGCGAGGGCGGCGCATTTTGGAACTGCCGTTGGATTACATTGATAATCCGCGATTTTCGCGGCGAGGTGCGGATAACGCCTGCCTGGGCAAGATGCCCGATGCGGAGACCCCCACGCGGAAACCGCGTCGGCCGAGTGGGCTGCCGCCGTATCTGGCCAGCTTGTACGAGATCCCGCTGCTGACTCGGGAGCAGGAAGGACACATCTTCCGCAAGTTCAACTACTTGAAGTACAAGGCGGCCAAGTTGCGAGCGCAGATTATTCCCGACAATCCCAAGGCGTCGCTGATGGACCAGATCGAGCGGCTCTACGAGCAGGCCGTCGCCACGAAGAACGAGATCGTGCGGGCAAATCTGCGGTTGGTCGTATCGATCGCCAAGCGGCATATGGGCCAGAATGAGAATTTCTTCGAGTTGGTCAGTGACGGGAACATGTCCCTGTTGCGGGCGGTTGAGAAGTTCGACTTTGATCGAGGCAACAAGTTCAGCACCTATGCCAGTTGGGCAATTATGAAAAACTTCGCACGGACGATCCCCAGCGAGTACAAGCTGCGGGACCGATTCCGAACGAGCCACGACGAGATCTTCTCGGCAACCGAGGAGTATCGGAGCAACCCGTTTGCGATCGAAGGGGCGCAGACACGTCGGGAGAAGAAGATTGACCAGATTCTAAAACGGCTCGATGAGCGTGAGCAGACGATCATTATCCATCGTTTTGGTCTCGATCATTCGCAAGAACCCCAAACACTGAAAGAGGTTGGGATCAAGATGGGCGTCACCAAGGAGCGGGTCCGACAGATCGAGGCCCGGGCACTCAACAAGCTGCGGACGGTGGTTCAGGAGGAGCATATCGTGATCGAGGACGAGTAACGGAATCCAAGTAAACCGGGGATCGGCAACGGTCAGTTTGAGCAGCGGATAGGCGTTATTTTTGTAGGTAGCTAGCTGTGGACTGGTACCCTCGGTTTCGCTTGACACGATCGAGCTTAGCCGCGGTGGCCAGAAGGGCCACTCTTCGAAAGCCCGGGGTGCAGCCCTGGGAATCCGGCAAACCCAAGCGGGTAAGCCCTGAAAGGGCGCTAAACCGGCGCTGAGCGCGCCCTTTCAGGGCTTGGTGGTGTTTTCATGCGATTCCCAGGGCTGCGTCCTGGGCTACCGTATTTCGGCCTTTCAGGCCGATGATGGTTCGTGCGATCCTCGGTGACACTTATCTGGACTACCTGGACGGCGAGAATCTGAAAATTCGGCCTCTATCCGTCTTGTAGGAATAGGGTTTGCGGCTATATTAATGGATTCTCACAAATGTCCGACCCAGGCTAGCGTAGCTCAATTGGCAGAGCAGCTGATTTGTAATCAGCAGGTTGTGGGTTCAAGTCCCTCCGCTAGCTTGTGATGCACACGATTTGAGGACAATCGACAGGCGAGCCGAATGTTTGTCGCCCCTCGACGACTTAACCGGAACCCAAGCAACAACTTTGAAGAGACGAGGTTGCGAGGGGGGTTTCCCGAGCGGTCAAAGGGGTCAGACTGTAAATCTGATGGCAATGCCTTCGCAGGTTCGAATCCTGCACCCCCCATTGTTAAATGAGGAATGACGAATGACAAATGACGAAATGAGGCCCGTGTTTCGTCATTCGGATTTCGTTATTCGGCGTTTTGCAGGACGCGGGTGTAGCTCAATGGTAGAGTCACAGCCTTCCAAGCTGAGGACGAGGGTTCGATTCCCTTCACCCGCTTTTGAGAGATCGAGGGTCGAGGGTCGAGAGGCAGATGAAAGAAACGATAAAATGTTTGGCTCTAGACTCTGAACCCTCCGTTCTCGACTCGGCTGCTGCTGTAGCTCAGTTGGTAGAGCGCGTCCTTGGTAAGGACGAGGTCATGAGTTCGAGTCTCATCAGCAGCTCTTTCGGTCCGGCAATTCAACTTTCCAACTACTCAATCGCTCGTCAGAAAAGAAACGGATAGGGACACCAGCATGGCTAAGGAAACATTCGAACGCAAAAAGCCGCACGTCAACGTGGGCACGATCGGGCACATCGATCACGGAAAAACGACGTTGACCGGAGCTATTTTGGCGGTACAGGCCGCCAAGGGCCTTGCCAAATTCAAGTCGTATGCCGACATCGCCAAGGGCGGTACGGTCCGTGACGCGACGAAGACGGTGACGATCGCCGTGGCACACGTCGAGTACGAGTCGGATATCCGGCACTACGCTCACATCGACTGTCCGGGCCATGCCGACTTCATTAAGAACATGATCACCGGTGCCGCTCAGATGGATGGTGCGATCTTGGTCGTGTCGGCCTCCGATGGTCCGATGCCACAAACGCGAGAGCACATCTTGCTTGCTCGCCAGGTCGGTGTGCCGCGGATCGTGGTGTTCCTGAACAAGTGCGACCTGGTCGACGACGAAGAGTTGCTCGAACTGGTCGAACTGGAGGTTCGTGAGCTGCTAACCAAATACAACTTCCCGGGCGACGACATTCCGATCATTCGTGGTTCGGCCAAGGCGGCCTACGAGAATCCGGAAGGAGAAGCGGAGACCAAGTTCATCGCCGAGCTTCTCTCGGCGGTGGACGAATATATTCCCGAGCCACCCCGCGAAGTCGATAAGCCGTTTTTGATGGCGGTCGAGGACGTGTTCTCGATCGAGGGCCGCGGTACGGTGGCGACCGGTCGTGTCGAGCGCGGCATCATCCATACGGGTGAAGAAATTGAGATTGTCGGTCTTCATACCGAATCGAAAAAGACGGTCTGTACTGGAGTCGAAATGTTTAACAAGACACTCGACGAGGGCCAGGCTGGCGACAACGTAGGAATCCTGTTGCGTGGTCTCAAGCGAGACGAGATCGAGCGTGGTCAGGTGATCTCGAAACCTGGTTCGATCACTCCGCACACGAAGTTCGAAGCGGAAGTGTACGTGCTCTCGAAGGAAGAGGGTGGACGGCACACGCCATTCTTTAGCGGATATCGGCCGCAGTTTTACTTCCGTACCACCGACGTGACCGGTTCAGCCCAACTGCTCGGCGACGCCGAGATGTGCATGCCGGGCGACAATGCACGGTTGTCGATCGAATTGCAAAAGCCGATTGCCCTGGACGACGGTGTCCGATTCGCGATTCGCGAAGGTGGCCGCACGGTCGGCAGTGGTGTGGTCACGAAGGTTCTCGAATAGGAATAGTTCGATTCGTCGTAGCGACTGTTTTTGGGGACGATTTTTTTGGGAGGACCGGCTTCCATAAGGCAACGGGCTTTTGAGGACCGGTCTGTTAAGCGTCTGTTTTTAAGCGTCTGTTTTTCTCTGGTCCTGTGTCGACGTGGCGCGGTGCTGGGGTTTGAGAATACAAAGGGGCGTAGCTCAATTGGCAGAGCACCGGTCTCCAAAACCGGGGGTTGTGAGTTCGAGTCCCACCGCCCCTGCCATTCGATCCGCGCTGCCGGTCGCACGTGGCCGTCGGGCGGCAAGTTGGCGTTGTCTGACTGCGAGGTAACGGGCCGAGGCATGCAGCAGAAAATGTAACCCCGCCGCGGCGGGAACGAAACGGAGAAATCCTACTGTCATGGAAAACTCCTCGCCATTTTGCGATCAAATTCAGTGGCAAGAAACTAACGAGTATTAGGTGTGGCAGAGTTTGTTCAAGAGTTATTTCAAGCCGGGCTGTACAAACGCAGCCAGGGACGGATTGCCCGACAGGCCACGGCGGTGGCGGTGGCGCTCGCGGTGGCGCTCGGTGCTTGGCGTCTTTACGACATCTGGACGGACGACGGCGACCTGAAACATTACGGCATTCCGACGGTGCTGTTATTTGCTGGAATGTGGATCAGCTATCGGCTGGTCAACATGCCGACGTTTGCTAATTTTTTGATCTCGGTCGAGGCCGAGATGAACAAGGTGTCATGGCCCAGCCGAGGTGAACTGGCTCGTAGTGTGTTGGTGGTAATATTCACGATTTTCTTTCTAGCGGCCGTGTTGTTCGGATTTGATTTCCTTTGGCAAACGCTATTAGGTGCGCTGGGTGTCCTGTGACCGGGGGTCGACTGCGGTTGCTCTCCTGCGCAAACACGATCGATCGAACGGGGAAAGACTCAGGGTGATCGACAAACCAAACGAACTGGCGGAAGACGCCGTGGCAACGGGTCCATCGGAAACGGTGGGCGCGAGCACCGAGTCTGCGCCTTCGCCCGATACGAATATGTCGGACACAAACATGCCCGTCGCGCTAGAATCCGATTCGCCGGCCAGTGCAGCGTCGGAAATTAGCGAAACGCCCGAGCTACCACAAGAGGAACCGGCGCCAGACGAATTATTACCAGATGACACGCAACAAAACGAGATCGCCCTGAAAGAAGAAACCGAAGAAGAAATCAATGAAGAGAGCCCGCGTCATTCGGTGGCAGAGGATGTGACCGCCCAAAAGGAAGAAACCGAAGAGAAAGAAAAGGACGAAGCGGAGCAGGCGGTTGCCGAAGGTAACGCGGCGGACGAAGCGATCGAGATGGACTGGTACATTCTCAAGGTACAGAGCAATCGCGAGAAGTCGATTACCGAGGCCTTGGAGCGACGGGTGAAGATTGCCGGTTTAGATGAGTACTTTGAGCAGATTGTGGTGCCGACCGAAAAGATCACGGAATTCAAGGGTGGACGCAAGCGAGTGGTCAATCGGAAGCTTTATCCGGGCTACATCCTGGTGCATATGCATATCAACGACGATACTTGGTTTTTGGTGCGGGAGACTCCGGGCATCGGAGATTTTACCGGTTCGGGTGGCAAGCCAACACCGATGTTGCCGCATGAAGTGCAGCGGATCATTGTGACCGAGGAAGAGCAAGCGGACGAAGCTCCGAAGCTGAAGATCAGCTTCATCGTAGGCGATCGCGTGAAGATCAACGAAGGCACGTTCGAGAGCTTTGAGGGCGAAGTTTCGACGGTTGACCAGACCAGCGGCCACATCACGGTCATGATCAATATCTTCGGCCGTAGTACGCCGGTGGAGTTGGAGTATTGGCAGGCGGAGGCCGTGTGAATCAGGGGTCAGGAAACAAGGTTCAGGGGAGAAATCCTCGTTAAACGTTAGTTGTTCAAACACACCTAGAATCGAACGATGGCAAAACAACTTCAAGGTACGGCGAAGTTTCAGGTTCCCGGCGGTCAAGCCACGCCGGCGCCGCCGGTAGGTACTTCGCTCGGTAAGTTTGGGATTAATCTCGGGCAGTTTGTCCAGCAGTTTAACGACCGGACCAAGGATGTCGGCGGGATGCCGATTCCCGTGGTTGTGAACGTCTACAAAGACCGTAGCTTCGATTTTGTCACAAAGAGTCCTCCGGCGGCGGCACTGCTGAAGAAGGCAGCCAGCATCGCCAAGGGATCCGGTGTACCGAACAAGGAAAAGGTGGGCACCGTAACACAGGCGCAGCTTGAAGAGATTGTCAACCTGAAAATGGCGGACTTGAACGCCCGCGACACCCAGCACGCCGTGCGGATGATCGAGGGCACCGCGCGGAGCATGGGCTTAGTTGTGGAAGATTAGGCGTTGTGGAAGGTTAGCTTTCATCGAATTGATACGCTGGCTGAGCAGGGTCCGGCAAAACATAATAATTTTAGATAGTGACGAATCGAACGATGCGGAAATTGACAAAACGTCAGAAGCCGATGGTCGCCGCGAGACCGACAGAGAGTCTGGCGGTTCCGGCGGCGGTGGAAAAATTGCAGCAGTATAACACAACCAAATTCGACCAGTCCGTCGAGGTCGCGGTGCGATTAGGGATCGATCCGAAGCAGGCGGACCAACTGGTCCGCGGCTCCATCGTGCTCCCCAACGGAATCGGCAAGGCGCAGCGGGTGGTGGTGTTTGCCAAAGGCGACAAGGCGGAAGAGGCCCGGGCGGCCGGCGCCGACGAGGTTGGCGAGGAAGATTTGGCTGCGAGGATCAAAGGAGGCTGGACCGATTTCGATGCTTGCATCGCGGCGCCCGACATGATGAAGATCGTCGGCCCGCTGGGCAAAGTGCTGGGGCCACGGGGGCTGATGCCTTCGCCGCGCGCCGGAACGGTGACGCCGGAGGTTGGCAAGACCGTGAAAGAATACAAAGCGGGGAAGGTGGAGTTCCGGAACGACTCGAGCGGCAACGTCCATGCCGTGGTGGGCAAGCTGAGTTTCAAGGCCGGCAAGCTGGTCGAAAACATTCAGGCGTTCGTTGATTTGGTCCAAGGGATGAAGCCCGCCACCGTGAAAGGGACTTACCTGAAAGGGGCGCATATTAGCGCCACGATGAGTCCCAGTATACGGCTGGCCGTTTAGTTAGGTGACCAGAACAGACTTCGAGCAGAAACGGTTCGAAGCGACAGAACATAGCAAGCGGTGTGCTGGCCGCACCTCGGATAAAGTGAGTCGGATATGAGCAAGCATGTCAAAGATTTGATCACCAACGAATTCAAGAATCGCCTGGAAGGCGTGACCGACGCGCTGTTGGTCAACGTGGTCGGGTTAGACGCCAACTCGAACGTGGTGTTGCGGAGACAACTACGTGAGAAGAACATCGAGTTGATGGTGGTCAAGAACAGCTTGGCGCGACGGGCAACCGAAGGGACCCCGCTGGCCGCGGCGTTTGAAGGGATCGAAGGAACCTTGGCGCTGGTTTGGGGCGGCGAGGATATCGTCTCATTGGCCAAAGAAGTCGACCGATTCGCCCAAAACAAGGATGATTACGAAGCATTTTCTACGCGTGGCGGCGTGATGGAGTGCACGGTGCTGTCGGCCGAAGAGGCACAGCAGCTCGCCAAGTGGCCCAGCCGCAGGGAGCAATTGAGCCTGTTGGTTGGGCAGATTCTCTCGCCGGGCGCGACGCTTGCGGGCCAATTGCTCGGACCGGGAGGCTTATTGGCCAGCCAAATCAAACAGAAGGCAGAGGACGGAGAAAGCTGAGCAACGGGAAACGGAACAGCAGCACCCCGGCTGCTGTATACCCAGCAACTAACAACCCTTCATTTTTAGCAGCCGGGGTGCTTACGAATACAACGGGGAAAAGTAAGAACAAAACCAACTCGTCGATTGAACGTACACCGCTTTTAGATTACAGCGAGTCACTGGGCGAGCAAAGCCGGTGGCGCGAGGCGATGTCCTCGCGGCTCGTATTATTTAGTTGAGAAAGGAACTATAGGAACATGTCCACAGATGCAGCAGTCGAGTATTCCGACACAACCAAAGATTTGGGCGAAAAGATCGTGACCCTGACGCTCAAAGAAGCCAAAGAACTGAGTGATTATCTCAAGGACGAGCATGGCATCGAGCCAGCGGCCGGAGGCGGCGTGATGATGGCGGCGCCCGGTGCGGGTGGTGGCGACGATGGTGCCGCGGCCGAAGAGCAAACGGAATTCGACGTCGTGCTGGAATCATTCGGCGAAAAGAAAATTCCTGTGATCAAGGTGGTGCGCGCTGCCACCGGCTTGGGACTCAAAGAGGCCAAGGATCTGGTCGAGAGTGCTCCGGGCAAGGTCAAAGAAGGTGTTTCGAAGGAAGATGCTGAGAAACTCAAGACCGAGTTGGAAGAAGCCGGCGCGACGGTTTCGATCAAGTAGCGCGTGTTTATCCCCGACCAACTTGGTTTCCATTCCTTCCAATAGGAGTAGCTTTCGCTATGGCTACGACGTCTGAGCGACGACTTAAAACGGATCGTGTGCGTGTCTTTGGTAGCGGTCGCCCGCCGCAAAAAATGCCCGACCTAACGGCAATTCAAACCGAGAGCTACGACCGATTTCTTCAATACGACTTGGATCCCAAGAAACGGAAGGACGAGGGTTTAGAGAGTGTTCTGCGCGAGATTTTCCCGATCGAGAGTTACGACAAGAAACTCTCACTCGATTATCTGCACTACGAATTGGGCAAACCACGTTATGAGCCGGACGAGTGTCGTCAGCTCCGTTTAACGTACGGTCGGCCGCTCCGCGTATGGCTCCGTTTGAACAAAGAGGAACCGGTCGAAGAGGAAGTTTTTCTTGGCGACCTGCCGACCATGTTCGGCGGGGGTGAATTCATCATCAACGGCGCCGAGCGCGTCGTAGTGAGCCAGCTTCACCGCAGTCCCGGTATCGACTTCGTCAGCGAAGTTGAGACGGGCGAGCGGAAGCTGCACAGTTGTCGCGTGATCCCGGAGCGTGGCAGTTGGATCGAAATCAACACCACGAAGAAAGACAGCATGACGGTCCGCATCGACCAAAGCGGCAAGTTCTCGGTCATGACGCTGCTGCGTGCGATGGATCCGAAATATAGTTCCGATGCGGACATTCTGAAGATCTTTTATGATGCGACCGTGCAAAAAGTGTCCGACGGCCGCAGCGTTGGTAAAATCGATGGCAAGATCGCGGTCGAGGACGTGGTCTATCCGGCCGGGTGCGAGCGTGCCGGTGAAGTGATCATCGAGAGCGGTCAGCGGATCAGCAAGAACGTCGCCGAGACGATCTGCACGTCGGATGTGAAGCAAGTGACGGTGATGGATTTACCAAAATCACCGCATCTGTTGAATTCGCTGACCGATGACAATACGTCGAGCCATGAAGAGGCTTTGCTGCGAATCTATCAGCGTTTGCGGCCAGGCAACCCGCCTCAACTGGAAAAAGCGAGGACATTGTTCACTGAAAAATTTTACGATATGAACCGGTACCGGCTGGGTCGCGTCGGCCGCTTCCGAATCAACCGCAAGCTCGGTCTGAACTTTTCGGGAGAAGACATGGTTTTGCGGCCCGACGATTTGATCGCGTCGATCAAGTATATCCTGCGCTTGGTGTGGGGCGATCCGGAAACGGCGGTCGACGATATCGATCACCTGGGCAACCGCCGCCTGCGCACCATCGACGAATTGGCCTGCGACGAGTTGCGAAAGGGATTCCTTAAATTACGGCGCACGGTGCAGGAGCGGATGAGCCTGAAGGAAATCGAGGACATGACTCCGCGGACGCTCATCAATCCGAAAAGCATTTCCGCGGCGATCGAATACTTCTTTGGACGGGGCGAACTGTCGCAAGTGGTCGACCAGACCAACCCGCTGTCGATGCTCACACATGAACGCCGCTTGTCGGCGTTGGGTCCGGGCGGTCTGAATCGGAAGCGAGCGGGCTTTGAGGTACGCGACGTTCATATTTCGCACTACGGTCGAATCTGCCCGATCGAGACGCCCGAGGGCACGAACATTGGTTTGATTGCCAGTTTGGGAATTTATGCCACGGTGGACGATTACGGTTTTCTGGTAACGCCGTACCGCAAGTTAAAGAAGGGCAGGCTGACCGACGAGGTCGTGTACTTGCGGGCGGACGAAGAATCGGAAGCGTACGTCGCCTCGGCCGATGCGACGATAGCGAACGACAAGCTTGACGGCGCGACGATCATCGCTCGTTACCATGGTGACTTCGAGCTCATCCCAATCGATCAGGTGCAGTACATCGACGTGGCCCCTAGTCAGATGATTGGTATCTCGGCCGGATTGATTCCGTTTTTGGAGCACGACGATGCGAACCGGGCTCTGATGGGATCGAATATGCAGCGTCAAGCCGTGCCACTGTTGGTCACGGAGCCGCCGATCGTCGGCACCGGGCTGGAAACGGCCGTCGCACAGCACTCGGGCATGTTGATTCGAGCGCGAAAGAAGGGCACGGTCTCGTATGTCGATGCAACGCGAATCAAGATCGGCAGCGAAAGTTACTCCTTGCGTAAGTTTGTGGGTCTCAACGAACGAACCTGTCAGAACCAGAAACCGATCGTCAAGCTTGGCCAAAAGGTTGAAAAGGGCGACGTCATTGTCGACGGCGCTGCGACTTTCCAAGGCGAATTGGCATTGGGCCGGAACGTGTTGGTCGCGTTCATGGCGTGGGACGGCTACAACTTTGAAGATGCCATTATCATCAGCGAAGAACTTGTCAAAAGCGATACATACACGTCCATCCACATTGATGAATTCGACGTGGAGATTCGTGAAACCAAGTTGGGTCGTGAGGAGTTTACCCGCGATATTCCGAATGTGAGCGAAAAGGCGCTGCGCAACTTGGATGATAACGGGATCATTCAAATTGGGACGTACATCCGTTCCGGCGACATCCTGGTCGGCAAGGTTTCACCGAAATCGAAGACCGAGCTGACGCCGGAAGAAAAACTGCTGCACGCGATTTTCGGCCGCGCCGGGGAGGACGTGAAGAACGATTCGCTCGAAGTCCCTTCGGGCGTTGAGGGGATCGTCATCGACGTGCAGCGATTCTCGCGGCGGATGAGTCTTTCGGAAGACGAACGTAAGCTGTTTGAAAAGTCGCTCAAAGCGGCCGAGGCGGAAGGCAATCGGCATATCTCCGACGCGTTCACCGAGATGACCGGCGAGATGGAGAAAGTGCTACAGCGAACGTTAACCGATGACGACGGCACCCCGTTGACAAAGGACCAAGAGCCCAAGTTCATCGCCGAGCAGGCGCAGCAATTCAAGCTCGACGCGATGGACATTCGCAGTCCGCAACGCAAGGCCGAGGTCGAGAGGATCTATAAGTCGCACTGGCCAACGATCGAAGAGGTAATCGACACACGGGATCGGCGGCTCAACTCGATGAAACGTGGCGATGAACTGCGGAGTGGCGTGTTGCAAATGGTCAAAGTCTATGTCGCCACCAAGCGTGTGATTTCGGTGGGCGACAAGATGGCCGGCCGACACGGGAACAAGGGCGTGATCGCCAAGATTCTTCCACAAGAAGATATGCCCTTCCTGCCCGACGGTACGCCAATTCAGATCATGCTCAACCCGCTCGGCGTACCGAGCCGAATGAACGTGGGTCAGATTCTAGAAACCCATCTGGGTTGGGCCGGTTCGAAGCTCGGTTTCCGCGCGATGACGCCCGTGTTCGATGGTGCAGCCGAGAAAGAAATCAACGAAGCACTCCGCGAAGCTGGTTTGCCGTCGCACGGGAAGGCCCGACTGATCGACGGCCGCACCGGTGAAGAGTTCGAACAGGAAACGACCGTTGGTTATATCTATATGCTGAAACTGCACCACTTGGTCGACGACAAGGTTCATGCCCGCAGCACGGGCCCTTACTCGTTAATCACGCAACAGCCACTGGGCGGCAAAGCCCGATTCGGTGGCCAGCGGTTTGGAGAAATGGAAGTGTGGGCATTGGAAGCGTACGGTGCGGCGTACATTCTTCAGGAGTTGCTTACGGTCAAGAGCGATGATGTGGAAGGCCGCACGAAGATCTATGAATCGATCGTCAAATGCGAAAACACTCTAGAGGCAGGGACCCCAGCCAGCTTCGATGTGCTCACGAACGAGATTCGTGGGCTGGGGCTGAACATGCAACTTGAGAAACGTCAGATTTAACGTACAGCGGAGCGCGGATACCGTTCGCGCGATATTCGCTTATCGTTGATGAAGTGCGAATTCGGTCGAGTTATGATACGCCAGAGATCACCCTCCCACGGCAGCAGTCGTCCAAGGAGTACCCTATGAGCAGTGTGGATGAAGCCGCCCGTTACGATCGGATCAATGACTACGCCTCGGTGAAAATTAGCCTGGCGCGTCCTCATGACATCCGAAGTTGGTCGTTCGGCGAAGTGAAGAAGCCGGAAACGATCAACTATCGAACCTACCGTCCTGAAAAGGACGGCTTGTTCTGCGAGCGGATTTTCGGCCCGGAAAAGGACTGGGAATGTTCCTGTGGCAAGTACCGCGGGATGAAATACAAGGGCATGATCTGCGACCGCTGTGGGGTCAAGGTGACGCACAGTCGTGTGCGTCGCAAGCGGATGGGGCACATCGAGTTGTCCGCGCCGATCGTGCACATCTGGTTTTTTAAGGCGATGCCGACGCGGCTGGGCAGCCTACTGGCGATGAAAACGACTAGTCTGGAAAAGGTGATCTACTTCCAAGATTACGTGGTGGTCGATCCGGGCGAAACGTCGCTTAAGAAACAGCAATTGTTGACCGAAGAAGAATTCCGCGCGGCCCGCGCCGAGTTTGGCGTAGGATCGTTCGAGGCGGACATGGGGGCCGAGGCGATTCGCAAGCTGCTGCAAGGTCTCGATCTGGTGACGCTCTCAGACGAACTCCGTATTGAATTACGAGAAACCGGGTCCAAGCAAAAGGCAAAAGACTTAATCAATCGGCTCAAAACGGTCGAGGCGATTCGCGACAGCGACAACAAGCCGGAGTGGTTGGTCCTGGACGTGATTCCGGTGATTCCGCCCGACCTGCGTCCGCTGGTGCTGCTCGACTCGGGCAATTTTGCCACGAGCGACTTGAACGACCTGTATCGCCGGATTATCAACCGCAACAACCGGCTCAAGAAGCTGGTCGACTTGAACGCACCCGAGGTGATCATCCGCAACGAGAAACGGATGCTGCAGCAATCGGTCGACGCGCTGTTCGACAACAATCGGTGCAAGCGACCGGTATTGGGCAGCAGCAATCGCCCGCTCAAGTCGCTTACCGACATGATCAAGGGGAAACAGGGGCGGTTCCGCGAGAATCTTTTGGGCAAGCGGGTCGACTATTCGGCGCGGAGTGTGATCGTTGTCGGGCCGTCTTTGCGGCTGCACCAATGCGGTCTTCCGAAAAAAATCTCGCTGGAGCTTTACCAGCCGTTCATCATCCGTCGGCTAAAAGAGTTGGGCCATGCCGACACGATCAAGAGCGCCAAGAAGATGCTCGAACGCAAGGACGAGGAGGTGTGGGACATCTTGGAAGATGTGATCCGCAATCATCCGGTCCTATTGAATCGCGCGCCGACACTGCACCGGATGGGCATCCAGGCCTTTGAGCCAGTGTTGGTCGAAGGCAATGCGATCCAACTGCATCCGCTGGTATGCAAAGGCTTCAATGCCGACTTCGACGGCGACCAGATGGCGGTGCATCTGCCCCTGTCGATCGAAGCCCAGGTGGAGGCCCATACGCTGATGATGGCGACACACAATATCTTCAGCCCGTCGAACGGTGCGCCGATTATTAGTCCGTCGCAAGACGTGGTCATGGGTTGCTACTACCTGACCATGTTTGTGCCGGAATCGAAAGGTGACGGCATGGTGTTCAGTTCGATGGACGAAGTGGAGATGGCGTATGCGTCGAAGGTGGTGGACACGCATGCCAAGATCAGGGTTCGTCTTTCGAAGGACCGATGTCTTCGCGACGATATGGAGTCGAACACCGGATTCGGCAAGTTGATTGAGACAAGCGTTGGTCGCGTCGTGTTCAACGCGGTGCTTCCGGTGGGCATGCCGTTCTACAATACGCCGATGCGTAGCAGCGAATTGGCCAAGGTGATTTCAGACAGTTACGAAATGCTTGGCCGCAAGGCGACCATCGAGCTGCTCGACGACATGAACCAACTTGGATTCCGCGAAAGTACGCGGAGCGGCCTCTCTTTCGCAACCGACGACCTGATCACACCGGTAAGCAAAGCGAAGATCATCGATGAAGCCGAAAAGGAGGTCTTAAAGAAGAACAAACTCTATCAGCGCGGCATCATCACCGAGGGCGAGCGCTACAACCAGGTACTCGACACCTGGACGCACGCTCGCGAACAGATTACTTCCGAGATGATGGCCGCTCTGGAAACAGACTATCGCTCGGACGGGTATGTGAACCCGATCTTTTTGATGGCCCACTCGGGTGCTCGTGGTGGCGTGGAGCAGATGCGTCAACTTGGCGGAATGCGCGGTCTCATGGCCAAGCCTTCCGGAAAGATCATCGAAACGCCGATCAAAGCGAACTTCCGTGAAGGGCTTTCGGTGCTGGAGTACTTTAGTTCGACCCACGGTGCTCGTAAGGGTCTGGCCGACACGGCATTGAAAACGGCCGACTCGGGTTACCTGACACGCAAACTGGCCGACGTCGCGCAGAACGTGGTCGTGACAATGGACGACTGCGGCACGACACAGGGCATTACCAAAGGGGTTATCTACCGCGGTGAAAAAGTGGAAGTCAGCTTGGCCGATTCGATCCGCGGTCGGGTAAGTCGTACCAACATCGTCAACCCAATCACGGACGAAACCATCGTCGGCGAAAGCGAGATGATAACGCAGGAGGTCGGCCGCCGCATCGAGGAAATGGGGCTGGAGAAGATCCAAGTTCGCAGCCCGATGACGTGCAACGCTACGCTGGGCATTTGTCGCCACTGCTACG
>CAUYYY010000006.1:0-16928 GCA_963577165.1 Planctomycetota bacterium
GACGAGTTCCGGGCTACTGCTGCTGGTCGTCGTGGCCGTGGCCGGCTATTTGCTCGTCACGCTGCCGCCCACCGTGCAAGAGCAGTACGAGCGAGCGGTGAATCTGAGCCCCGCGTGGGGTTATGCCTATCTGGCGACGGTCAGTCTGGGGGCACTACTTCTCTCGGGTCTGGTAGCGTGGATGCTGGTCCGCGTTTTGGCCAACACATGGCGGAAGGCGCGGCGCCCGGCGCCGGCGCGATCCGAGCCAATTGAGCGCGGGCGAGCAGAAAAAAGAGCTGGCCGAGAATCTGGCCTCCACCGCGACACTGGCCGAGGACGCTGACGTGTCAGCCGAAATGCGACAGGCGATTCGCCACAGCGTGGCCGATCTTGAAGCGAAGCGGGCAAGTCAAAAGCTCGATATCGTCGTCTTCGGAACGGTCAGCAGCGGCAAGTCGTCACTGCTCAATGCGCTGGCCGAGCGCGACGTGTTTGCTAGCGACGTGCGAGGTGGAACGACGCAGATGCGAAGCGACGTGCCCTGGCCCGGCGACGATCGGGTCGTGCTCTGCGACACGCCCGGCTTGGCCGAGGTGCGTGGCGAGTCGCGCGGCACAGCGGCGGCTGAGGCGGCCTGGGATGCGGACCTGGTGCTGTTGGTTGTCGATGGTCCGCTCAAGGCATACGAGTCGGACGTGTTGCGGATGTTGACCGACATGGAAAAACGAGTGCTCGTTTGCCTGAACAAAGAAGATTGGTTAAGCACAGAGGATCGGGATACCCTGGTCGGCCAACTGGTGCGCCAGGTGGCGCCGCACGTGGCGGCCGGGGATGTGGTGGCGGTCCGCGCTCGCCCGGCGGCGCGCCAACGGGTACGTCGGTTGCCTGACGGAACGGAAACAACCGAGCAGGTGCCGGTCGAAGCGGACATCGGGCCGCTCGCCTCGCGGATGATGGCCGTTGTCCGCCGCGACGGTCACGATCTGCTGCTGCTGAATCTGCTGTTGCAGTCACGCGGCTTGGTCGAAGATGCGAAGCGGCACGTGATGGCGACGCTCGACTATCGAGCCCGAGAAATCATCAGCACACACATGTGGGCAGCCGGTGGCGCGACGGCCATCAACCCCATTCCGCTGTTGGATTTGGCCGGCGGCAGCGCCGTGACGGTGAAGATGGTGCTCGACCTGGCGCACGTCTATCGACAGGAGATCGACGCCGACACGGTCGTTCGCTTGCTAGGACAATTGGGCAAGAACCTGGTGGCGATGCTCGGCGTGACAGCCGCGGCGCCGGCCGTGGCGACCGGCCTGGCATCGCTTTTGAAGACCGTGCCAGGCATCGGCACGATCGCCGGCGGATTGATCCAAGGCGTTGCCCAGGCGCTGATCACCCGTTGGATTGGTTTTGTGTTCTGCGAATACTTTCGTCGTGAGACGAAGCCGACCGGCACGGGCCTGGCGGAAATGGCCCACGAAAAGTGGCAGGAAGTGACCCGCGCCGACGAACTGCTGAAGCTGATTCAGGCGGGAAGAGAAAGGATAAAGGGTGAGGGATGAAGGATGAAGGGATTAGCGAAACGACACCTCGCGATGAAAACTCTTACGACGCTGCGCTCCTGGCCGTGCGGCATGCGATCGAGCAGTTCGAAGGCTGCTCGGAGGAAGATCGCACCGCGCTTACCGCCGACATCGACCGGCTGCGGACCATGGGCGAGAAGCTCGAGGCGGGCCGGCTCGAGATCGTCGTCTTCGGTGAGATCTCGACCGGCAAGTCGGCGCTGATCAACGCACTGGTCGGCGACGTCGTGACGCAGGTGAACGTGCAAGGCGGCTGGACAAAGGACGTCTGGCACGTCGATTGGAACGGCAGCGGCTATTGTGTGCCTGGCTTTGCCCGTTCGCAGGTCGTGCTGGTCGATACGCCCGGACTGAACGAGGTAGACGGCGCGGCGCGGGCACAAATGGCACACGATGCGGCTGCCCGGGCCGACATGGTGCTGTTCGTCACCGACTCGGACCTGAACGAGACGGAGTACATGGCGCTCTCCGAGCTGGCGTCGGGCAACAAGCCGATTCTGCTCGTGTTCAACAAGATCGATCTCTACGCGCCCAGCGAGCGCGAGCAGTTGATCGGTCAGTTCACCAGCGGTCGTTTGGCGGGCATCCTCGACGCGCCGAACGTGATCCTGACGGCGGCCGATCCGCGTTCGACGGAGTTGTGCGCGAGGCGGCCGACGGCAGCACGACCAGCGAGTGGCGTAAGCCCACGTCCGACGTGTCGGCGCTCCGCGAGCGGATTCTGGAAGTGCTCGAATCACTGGAGCTTTATGGGGGGGCTCACTAAAGGCGATCGGATGCAGATGAAGATTATCGACGGTGTGGCGTAGCCTCGTTCCGAGTATAGCGGCTTCATGCAGTGGATCCACGTCACGGCATTAGCGGTGTTTCTTGCACCGTACGTTGGTTTTGTCGTACGCCAGTGTCTCTATGCCAATTTCATTGTGAAAAACCCTGAGTCCACAATTCCCGTTTGGGAAGCGCTGTTTCGTTATATTTGGAACGGAGGCGTTAGCTGGCAAGAAGGATTCTCCATGAACTTCCTGTCGTTCGGGTGCTTTCTCTTCGGTCTTGGCTATAACATGCTTTACGGCGTATTACTTTGGAAGACCAAATCCCTTAAATTGCAACAAGAGGCGAGCGGCCTGCCTGCTCTGTTTTCGTTATCAGGAGGGTGGGGAAATGCACGTAGAATCGCATGCTGGTTGTTCTAGTTCAACCTTGCAGTCGTCACTTTTAACACGTTGCATTTTCTTGGCCAGCGTGTGCCTGGTACGCCAACCGGATGAAAGTCGGTTGTTGACACAAAAAGGGGCAGAGTGTCTCTTCACCATTCAGGGGGTGTCTAAGAACGGGCCTTGAATTTGCGCCGAAATTCGCTACATTGGTCGGTAGCGATATCCAGTATCGCGCCACGGTCTTTGACAATTTAGCAAGTAAGCTATTAGCTGCGGGCTGTTAGCTATTGGCCAATAGCCGGCCAGGCTACGCCTGGCCGGTGCGTGAGGGGTGCATGACCGACGCTACTCCGCGCCCTCTGCGCTAAATCCTTTCGCGCTCCGCTACGCGTCGCTGCTAAACATGGGATTTGTTTCGGATTTTGGGCTTTGCTATTCCGCAATCCGACTTTCGCACTCCGCATTCAAAACGTTCGACTATTCGAAAATACGCACTCTATCAAACACCTCTGGGGCCCCCCTATAAGGCGCGTTCGAAAACCACGCCGTTTTCAAACAACAGCCATTTAACCGTCGGGCTTGCCCGACGCGATACTACCTGCCCGTGCGACTCGCCGCTAGCCAATCGCGGCTCGGCCACGTAGACTTGCCCGCATCATGGAGACGATCGCAGGCCATCTCTACGACTATCCGAAGTATTACGATCTGGTCTACGGGTCGGACTGGCGGGCCGAGTTTGACTTTCTCGAAGACTGTTTCCAGAAACATGTCCAGCGGCCCGTGCGGCGGCTGTTCGAGCCCGCCTGCGGCACCGGGCGGCTGCTGTTCCGATTGGCGGAGGCCGGCTACGACGTCGCGGGCAACGATCTGAATGAAAAGGCGGTGGCGTTCTGCAACGCACGCTTGGAGCGGCGAGGGCTCGCCGGCAGCGCTGTCGTGGGTAACAGGGCCGTCGTGAGTAACAGGGCCGTCGTGGGCGACATGGCCGACTTTCGCCTCGCGCGACAGGTCGACGCGGCGATCTGCACGATCAACAGCTTTCGGCATCTGCTCGACGAGCAGGCGGCGCTCGCCCATTTGCAATGCATGGCCGCGGCACTCCGGCGCAGCGGAATCTACGTCCTCGGACTGCATCTTTCGCCAACCGATGCCGAGCCGCAAGACGAAGAAAGCTGGACCGCCCGGCGCGGGAACCTGGCCGTGCTCTCGCGGCTCAGCGTCACCGCCAGGGACCCGAGGCGGCGACTCGAAACGTGCGACATGACATTCGACGTTTACACACCGCGGCGACAGTTCCGCCTGGCCGACACGGTCCAGTTTCGCATGTACTCGGCCGAACAGATGGCGACACTCCTCGCCGAAATCGAAGCGCTGGAGATCGTCGAGACGTACGACTTTGGCTACGATGTGGATGCCGCGATCGAGATCGACGGCCAGACGGAAGATGTGGTGTACGTCCTGCGGAAGCGCTGACACTCTTTTAGCCCTGGCCGCCAGGCCGGAAGCCAGCGGTTTTCAGATCAATTGCTTTGCATCGGCTGAGGCGGACGCCACAAGACACCAGCGGCAAGCACCAGACCGCCCACGGCAGCGAAGAAGCCGACGACCAGGTATTTCTGTTGATGTAACGCGAGCTGTGTTTCGTAAGCGATCAGTGCCTGTGGAGTTTGCATGGGGAATCCACGTTCCAGGATTTCAACTTTCCAGAGGAACCAGGTTTCCACCGGCGTAAGTTGCTGAATCTGCTCATCGACTCCGGCCAGGTCCGTGGCAACGTCGAAGGTAGGCCGTTGCGGTCGATCGTTCCAAACATAAAGGCCGAAACTGAACGTGACGAGCAGAATGACGCTGCCCAACAACAGCAGACCCTCTCGGGCCGACCAGCGATGTGTTGGAGTCGCCCCGTCGAGCATCTCGTCGGGCAATGCGTCGGCCGCCGGTTTCAAGGCGGCCAGTTGACGTAGCGTGGGCACTTCCAGGCGTTTGCCGCAGCGACAGTCGACCGTGTCACCGGCCTGACGGGTTTCAACCGCCGTGTCTTGGCCGCAGGAAGTGCAGGGAAGCAAGTACTTGTGAGCCGTCATGATTGTTCCCTGTGAGGCGATAACTTGTTCGATTAGAAAAAGTTTTATGCTGATACAAAATTCTTACTGGACTTCGCAGGATGGGTAAATAGAATGGCCTAACTGACACGCATGGGCAATCATCACCCACCAAGCCTTCGCCCGCAGCGACTTTACCCGCAGATGGATGGCGACAGAATTCAAATTAACCAAAGTGTCTTCCTTGCGAGCGATTGTGCATCGTGCAGTTCCGGTACACTAGGAACGACTTTACAAAGCACAATAACCGGGCAGATGTGTGAATATGGATAGTATAGGAAGTTTAGCAACCGTTGTTTTTGGTCGGAATTGTTTGTGAGAACAGAATCTTTTAACAAATCGACGATATGACAGGTTTTCCGTCAAGTTAGTGGTAGAATAGTGGCATCTGTACGCAGCCGTCGCTAATCCATGTAGAGGGCGCTGTATTTATATCGGACGCGGACACTCGTGAAACGTCGAAGGCGATGCGCTGTTTCTTGGCAAGGGGCTAATACGCCTACCAAGCTCCTGCGGCAGAGATCGTATGGGTGGACACCACCCTCGACATGTTTTTTCGCACGATGTGTTGTTCCTCGCTCGATGATTAGACATGATAGTTCAGCTTTGGTAGGAGGGTTGAGTTGTACGAAGCATTATTGGACGAAGTTGAAGAAGAGCCAACAGCCCAAGCGGATGTTACCGCGGCTCTGGTGGGTAAGAACGTTGGGACTTCTGATACGGACGAGGAGGCAGGCAATCTGCCGGTTGCCGCTGCGGCAGAGGATCTGGATGCCAAGGAGGAGGACGACGGACTGCCCAAGTTAGTGGAGCAGGAATCGTGGTCGGACGATCCGGTCCGGATGTATCTGACGCAGATGGGCGAGATCCCACTGCTAACTCGGAAAGAAGAAATCTCGCTGGCCAGTCGGATCGAAACGACCCGAGCGGCGTTTCGTTGCACGCTGTTGGAATGCGACTACGTGATCCGCGTCGCGGCGAAGATATTAAACCGTGTTCATCGGGGCGAGTTGCCTTTCGACCGGACAGTCCAGGTTTCGGTGACCGACCGTTTGGAGAAGGAACAGATTCTCGGTCGCATGCCGCACAATCTTCGCACACTCGATACGCTGTTGCAGCGTAACGCCGAAGATTATGCGCTGGCCACGAGCAAATCGTATAAGATGGCCGAGCGCCGCGCCGCCTGGCGTCGCTTGGGGTTTCGTCGCCGTCGCGCGGTGAAGTTGGTTGAAGAGTTGGGGCTGCGTACCCAGCGGATCGAGCCCATGATCCGGACGATCGAGGACTTTAGTGAGCGGATCGACGAGTTGAAGTTGCAACTCGACACGATGAAGATCGAGCGTCGGCCGCTGGCCGAGCGCAAATCGCTGCTGGTCGAGTACCGAAATCTATTACGGGCAACACAGGAATCCCCGACGAGTCTGCGAAACCGAGTCAACTATTTGAAGGATGTTTACACCCGTTACCAGAAGGCCAAGCGAGGCTTGTCCGAGGGAAATTTGCGGTTGGTGGTTTCGATCGCCAAGAAGTATCGCAATCGGGGTCTCAGCTTTTTGGACCTGATTCAAGAAGGCAACGCCGGTTTGATGCGAGCGGTGGACAAATTTGAATATCGTCGCGGTTTCAAGTTCTGCACGTATGCCACGTGGTGGATTCGTCAGGCGATTACGCGAGCCGTGGCAGATCAGAGCCGGACGATTCGTATTCCGGTTCACATGGTCGAAACGATGTCGCGAGTGCGAAACGTTTCGCGGATGTTGCTCCAGAAGCTGGGCCGCGAGCCGACGATCGAAGAAACGGCCAAGGCGGCCGAGTGTGCGATTGACGAGGCGCGGCGGGTACTGGCCATGAGCCGCTATCCGATCAGTCTCGACCGTCCGGTGGGCAACAGCGAGGACAGCCATTTCGGCGACCTGCTTCCCGACTCGGGCGCGGAGAACCCGGCGCTCGGCGCCGCCCAAGAGATGCTCCGAATGCGGATCACGAAGGTGCTCAAGACGCTCAGTTATCGAGAGCGCGAGATCATCAAGCTGCGTTACGGACTGGGCGACGGTTACAGCTATACGCTCGAAGAGGTCGGTCACATCTTTAAGGTGACACGCGAACGAATTCGCCAAATCGAGGCGAAGGCGGTTCGCAAGTTGCAGCAACCGAGCCGTAGCGGCGAGTTGGCCGGCTTTCTCGACTGAGCCGCGCGCGACCGATCGCTACTCTATCGCAAATAAGATTACCCAGCCCAGGGATAGCCATCCCTGGGCTTTTTTTATTATCGTTCACGAGTTCCTGTAGGGAACGCCGTCCCTGGCGTTCCGAGCCCCGGGCACACGCAATCCACTCTGCCGCAACGGAACGCCACAGGGGGCGTTCCCTGCAATGCAACGGCCATAAGCGGCCAGGAAATTTTCCTCGTGAGGTTTGACAGCCGTGGTCCAGGTTGTTAAACTCCGGGTCATGTAGCGTGCGTTGGTGGTCGGGCCGCCTTTTTACTCAGGCGGCTCGACAAACAGGGAACTCCGGTACGAATCCGGGACGGCCCCGCCGCTGTAACCGAGTGTGATTGGAAGAATTACTTTCTGAAGGCCATTGTCGCGTATCGGACTTCGCTTGAAGCTGCGTGCGGGATGAGAAGGCCGGATTCTTCCAACTCGGGAGTCAGAAGACCTACCAACGCGTTGACTGGAGTTCTCCTGCGAGGGACGGGAACTCGGAAATACGCTCGATCACACAGGTCGTGCTCGCCAAGACCCCGACAACAGGCCCAGAATCGGGTGGCCAGCGGCTGATTCAGTTGCGCGAAGTGGTAAGCTGCTGCGCATCGATCCCTCGTCGGCAAATCTGTTTCGGTGGTGACGGGAATCGGATCGCCATGCTGCGCCGCTCGAACCCTCGATCGCTTTGCCGCGCGTTCACATCCCGGCCCCGGCGCGGTTTTACGCTCGTTGAGCTTCTCGTGGTGATTGCCATCATTGGCTCTCTCGTGGCGCTGCTCTTGCCGGCCGTGCAGGCTGCCCGCGAGGCGGCGCGTCGCACCCATTGCCTGAATAATCTGCATCAGATTGGCGTGGGGCTGCATCTCTATCATGATACGTACAAGGCATTCCCTCCCGGCGGAATTGAGTGGCGGCCATTTGGCAATACGACGAAACGTCAATTGGCTTGGTCAGCTTTCTTGCTTCCTTATATCGAGCAGCAGGCTCTCTACGCGCAGCTCGATCTGAGTACGCCGTTTGACAGCGCTGAGAATGCCGCGGGAGCGGCGACGATTCTGTCGATTTACCTTTGTCCCAGTCGTCGTCCTGATGTGACCTTGGTCGACGGACGCGGCCCGAGCGACTATGGCGGTATCTTCGGCGAGCGGATTACCAGCCCGAATCAGCCACCCAAAGGCACGATGATTTACGACCAGGCGATTCGCATCGCCGAGGTTGCCGATGGTACTTCGGTGACACTGATTGCGGCCGAGGACACGTCCTGGGCCGATGGCCAATGGATTAACGGTCGCAATATTTTTGACCAAGCGTTTGCGATTAACGCGGCGCCTCGTTTTGAAAACGACATTCGTAGCGAGCATCCCGATGGGGCTTATGGCGTGTTTGTGGATGGAAGCGTGCGTTTTTTGAGCGAATCGTTGGAGCTGTCGGTATTGGCGGCCATCTGTACGCGTGCTGGTGGAGAGGTAATTCAGGCGTTTTGAGATGGGTGGTGAACCACTTTGTTGCAAGATAGGATTTTTTAGGAGATGGAAATGAAATGGTTTAAGTCTTTCCTTACCTGTTTTTGTGTTGTCGAACTCGGGCTTGGTGCGGGAGCGACGGAAAATGCGCGGGCCGTCGTGGTCGATTTCGAAGATCTTACACCGGCTACTGAATCGGCCGCACCAGGCGACACGAGCGAAACTCCCTTCGTTAGCCAGGGCGTTTCCTTTAACCGAACGTGGAATCAAACATTCGACTGTTGTCCCGGCGCATGGGCGTACAGTAATCAAACTGATCTGGTAACTGCCGGCTTTACGAATCCCTATTCCGCCTATCATCTACCCAGTGGTGGTGGGGTCGAGGGCTCCTCGAATTTCACGGTGGCATTTAATTCTGCCCCCGGTGACGCCGTGGTTACGTTGCCCACAGCGACTACGGTTGAGGGCGGGTATTTCACGAACAATTCATTTGCTTATTTGTCGATGCTCAACGGGGACGGTTTCGCGAAGAAATTCGGCGGTGCCGGCGGCACGGATCCCGATTGGTTCCTGCTAACGGTCGTTGGAAAAGATATGAGTGGTGCCGACACCGGTTCCGTCGACTTCTACCTGGCTGATTATCGCAATCTCGATGCAGCGCCCGACTACATTGTCGACACATGGACCTGGGTCGATCTAACCGGACTGGGCAGCGATGTGAAGACGATCGAGTCCGCCTTGAGTTCATCCGACGCGGGCGAGTTTGGCATGAATACACCGGCATACTTCGCGCTCGACGATCTGAAGATTGTGCCGCTGCCCGGCGATATGAATGACGATGGCGACGTGAATGCTGCCGACGTCTTGCTGTTTGTGCAGGCGATGGTCGACCGGCCGGCGTTCGAGGCGGTGTATCCGTTGGTCGATGCCGATCTGGTAGGCGACATCAACGAGAACGGCCAATTCGATCTGGGTGACCTGGGGCCGTTCGGCGATCTCTTTAACGCGGCGTCGAGTGCCGCCGTGCCCGAGCCGCCGCTGAGCATCTTGCTCGGCGGGACCTTGGTGTGGGGCGTGCTTAGGCTCCGACCCCGGCACCCCGAAATCGGTTCGGCGTTGCAATCGGCCCGCGAGTCGGTCAAAATAGGCGGCTATCGTCAATTGTCGGTCTTACTTGCCTTGCCGGAGTTTGCCGCGTGGTCAGTCGAAGTGTGCAGGAAATCTGCTGCTGTATGGGCCAGCCGGTCGCTGGGAACCCGACGCAGTACATCATGGAAAAGTGCTTCGCCAAGGCGGGGCTCGATTGGCGGTATCTCACGCTCGAAGTGGCGCCCGATGCGCTCTCAGGCGCCGTTGCCGGGATGCACGCAATGGGTTTTCGCGGCGGCAATGTTACCTCCACCCACAAGCAGGCGGTGGTCCCGTTGTTGGACGAACTGAGCCGGGCCGCGCGCATGATCGGGCGAGTGAACTGCATCAACCGACAGGGTGATCAACTGATCGGCGAGAACACCGACGGCAAGGGACTGCTGGCGTCGCTCGCGGGAGTGACCGATCCGGCGGGTAAGCGGGTGGTGATCCTCGGTGCCGGCAGTGTCGCGCGGGCCGTGGCGGTCGAGCTGGCGCTGGCCGGAGCGGCCGATATCACCATTGTCAATCGGACCGAGTCGCCTGGCAAGGAACTCTCGGAGCTGCTCGGCACGGACGCGGGCATCGCGTCGCACTTTACCCCGCTCGATGGCGATTATGTCGTGCCCGAGGGGACCGATCTGTTGGTCAACGGCACCTCGATCGGATTGTTCAATGCCGAGGCACACGTGCCGGTCGAGGTATCGTCGCTCGGCAAAGGGCTGATCGTGGCCGACGTGGTGTTTAGCCCGTCGGTGACGTCGTTGCTCCGGGAAGCCAAGGAGCGGGGTTGCACGACGCTCGACGGCCTGACGATGCTGGTCAACCAGGCTCGGATTTGTTTCAAACTGTGGACGAACGTCGAAGCGGATGCGGACGTGATGCGCGAGTCGCTCGAAGAGTTTTTGGGCCTGTAGTGGTCCTTCAATGTAGTGCCACCCGGCGCCGCATTAAGGAGAGAGCACTACAGCAGATTACGAAATGCCGAGGTCACGTTCGCTATGTTTTCATCGGGAAAAACGAGCAGTCGCTGACCTCATGTCTAAGCAACTTGCTCTAGGCTCGACCCCAGGCACCCAGTCGCGGTATCCTCGCGGCTAAGAGCCGAACCCGATACAGAAATCTGCCATGAAACATAAGACAAGTTATGGCCGGCTGCCTGCCTGGCTGGTAGCGATCGTTTGCGGCGCCTGCCTGAGCGGCGGCTGTGGCGATTCGTCGGTCGGCGGATCGACCGATGCTGCTGTGGGCACCGTGGCGACCGTGGAACTCAGCGACTCGGCACTGCGCGACCTGATCGATGAGGTACTCGATTTCACCGAGCACCGACGCGAGTTGAGCAGTGAGCGGCATGCGGCCTGGCAGATTCTGCACGGCGTGTTGGCCTTCGGCCGCGACTTTGAGATTATGCACGAGGGCCAGCCGGTGAACACCTTGGACTGGGTGCTCGGCGGCGGCAAGATGCGCGGCTGGACGATGCGCCGCGGCAGCATCGGTCTGAAGGCGGTGCTCGAGCTGGGAAGCAAGGCGGGCCAAGGACACGAAGATCAATGGTTGGCGGTTATTTCGCAGTGCGATCTGCCGGCGGACCAACCGATCACGCTTGGCGAGGAAAAGTTTACGATCGATGATCTGGTGCGGCAGGCACAGCATGATCTCTACGACGACAAAGAATGTAGCTGGACCTTGATCGGGCTCTCGCAGTACCTGCCCATGACTGCCGAGTGGGACGCCGGCGGCTCGGCCTGGTCGTTGGAACGGATCGTCGCGATGGAGGCCGGCTT
The DNA here is from genome assembly GCA_963577165.1 of Planctomycetota bacterium. Lineage (GTDB taxonomy): Bacteria > Planctomycetota > Planctomycetia > Pirellulales > CAUYYY01 > CAUYYY01. The sequence goes on from CAUYYY010000006.1 coordinate 11,404, forward strand.
GGATATGGAGCCCGAGGATGCCCAATATCATGTCAACCGCGCCGCTTGCGGGGGCAGCCACCGGCTGATCGGGATGACCATGGCGCTCGATCGTTATCGCCGCGCATATCCCGCAGCGGAACTCACCGGCGGCTGGTTCGCCGCGCAGCAGCAGATCGTTTGGGCAGTCGAGATGGCCAAGCAAAACCAGCTTCCGAGCGGAGCCTTTTCGGTCAACTACTTCGAGCGGTCGACCAATTCCGTCGATCTGGCCGAACACTTGGGCGCCACGGGCCACACGCTGGAGTTCCTCTCGCTGGCGCTCACCGATGAACAGCTACGCGAGCCGTGGGTCCGGCGAGCGGCCGTTCATCTGTGTGAGCTGTTCAAGAAAACCGAATCGATCGAACTGGAATGTGGCGCCCTGTACCACGCGGCACACGGTCTAGTGCTTTACCGCCGGCGGCTGTTCGGACCGTGATGTCGGGTGGCGGGGAAGGAGCCTACGGCGACGGCCCCGGGATTGGAGCCATCACTACGGGGCCGTCGCTTAGGCTCCGACCCCGGCACCCAGTGCCCAGCACCCTTGGATAACGGATTATTCCGACGGGGTGGCGCCCTCGCTGGCCGGACCCGGTGGGTTGGTCGGATTCGTCGGTGCAGCCTGTTTGCGAACAGCGGCCAACGGAAGCGTCTGGCCGCCTCCTGTTACATAGAGTCCGAGCTGCTCGCGAGTATGGGCGAGCAAGAGTGCCGTTGATTGCGTGCTGTCATAAACTTGCACTTGCCCGCCTTCTTCCGATATCTCGGATACCTCAAGAGCGAACTTGTTGGGTTGGTTTTCACTTGGGAGCGGCCTAAAGCGACGGATATAATGATGGCGGGCTCGGAGGCCGATGATTTCACGGCCCGTTTCCCCGTGGAGCGTAATAACTCCTGACGAGAGCAGCCCTTTCCCGGAACTGTCTGGCCGTGTGACGCTGCCGATGTGAACCTGGCGTACGCCCCTGACGTCGTTCACTAGAATATTTTGGCATTGCAGGTTCGGTCCAAATTGGGCGACCGCCTGGCCCTTTTCGTTGAAACTGGTGACGGTGCCGGGCAAAATCCCGCTGCGGTTTTGCCCCGGCTCGATTTCACCGACCTGGATCGCCTGGCATCGGATCAGCTCGGCATCGATTAGCTTGGCCGTGGTGCTATGGGTTACCTTGTCACGGAGCGAGACCCCGAGACAGAGGAACAAGAGCGGATAGACGATCCAGCGTTCGCGTTCGGTCATCGGAAAAGATCTCCTTCAAAGTCGAGAGTCAAGGGACAAGAGTCGAGGGACAAGAGTCGAGAGTCGAAGGAGAGGAGACAAACCTTTTCACTCTTTGACTTTTGGACTCTTTGACTTTTCGACTTTCTCTTGCCGTCGAAACACAAGCGAACCTTGTTGCCGACCGGCGACGGACTCGGTCAGCGTGAATCGATCGCGATGGTCGGTCGGGAAAACGATCTGGAAGCGGCGCGTTTCGCTCGGAGAATTTGCCCTCGGATCGGAGGCGGCGGCCGACGCAACGGTGTTGCCGCGGGGCGGCACGGTCGGGGTGATCTCGATGGTCAGCTGATTGCCGGTCTGCTCCACGACGCGCCACGCCCCCCGTCGGGCGCCATTTTCCCGCGCTCCGGCCATCGACATCCGCACGTTTCGTCGGTCCTCAAAATGAAGCGTGATCGTCAAATCAAACGGATCGAGCAGCGACAGTGGCCGGACGGTCGACAGGACGAAATCATCCTCGGCGGGCGGTGTTTCGCGATCGGCTCTCTCGCCGGTGCTGACGGATTGCGATGTGTGCTTTTGCCGGGCCTGATGTTTGGCGTCCTGCATTTCCGGACGACCCTGCCACTGGCCAACGAGCCGGTCGGCCGGCTGGGGCGAACAGCCGCAATAGGCCGGCAACACGAGCAGCAACACGGAGTAGGCGGGCCACGAGTAGGCAGTTTTCACCACGAACACGCCTCAAAAAACATCAAAAGAGGAATAAGGGCTACGGATTGAACCGCAGATGGACGCAGATAAACGCGGATGAAGAAAGGTCAAATGCAGAGGACGCGGAGGCGTGCAGAGAAAGGTTTTTTCTTATGGGTGGTTTTCTTGACAATACCTTCCTCTTCTCTACGATAATCCTTTCTGTTTTTCGCGTTTTGTGGATTTTTTGTCAGTTTGAGACGCGTGGGCCTCGGCTCACCCTACATCCGTGTTCAATCCGTGGCTCTTCTTCTTCCCGTTTACGACTTTTGGTGTTTCGTGTGGCTGTATTCTTTTTTCCTTTGCGTCTCTGCGGCTTTGCGTGAGTCATTCTTTGGTTGCGGTCAGCGGCCGCATCAGCCGTCTGATGGTTGGTAGATGGCCTGCTCGGTAATCACGATGTCTACGGGCATGTCATGTTCGTCCTGAGGTATTTCCGGAACCATTTGGCACTCGAAGGCCAATCCGACGGTCGTCGTTTTTTCGGTAAAGTTTTGTAGTAGACGATCGTAGTACCCTTTGCCATGGCCCAAGCGGTTGCCCTGCGGATCGAACGCGACACCTGGCACGACCGACAGATCGATGGCATCGATCGCAACAATTTTATCAGGATCGTCCCGTAAACCGAGCCGCGGCTCCAGCGCGCCGTAGGTCCCGATGGCTAATTCTCCAGCATGTTCCAGATGGAATAGTTCGAGTCGGCCGTCTAGGCAAAAGGGGATCACGGTGGTTTTTTTGCTGGCTAACGTCGACACCAGCGCGATCCGGGTGCGGACTTCGCTGCGCATATCGATGTAGAACAGGACCGTTTTTGCCGCCTTAAACACCTTGAGTGCCATCACCCGGTCTTGGACCTTCCGGCTCAGGGCCTCTTTATCCGGCTGGCTACGGCGGCGAGTGCCGGCCTGAAGGCGGATTTCCTGTTTTTGTGCGGCGACTGCGGTGTTTGACGGGGTGCTTCGCGACATCATTTTAGTGACTCGATTCCTGTGACTCGTAAGAGGGACCGGTGCCTCGACTGCGGCACCACTCGACTGCGGCACCAGTCGTGATATAATATATCGGCGGTGGCAAAGAGGCAATTGGCATTGAATTTCCGGGAAAATAGTCGAAATCGAGGCCCCAGAATTTGCCTATCCCAGAGAATTAGGATAAATTGGTCAGTTAGGCCCCGTTTTGTGACCGGCGGTCATGAATGTTTCGAGGTGTTGGGCGGAGGCTCGGCAAGGGCAGTGGTCCGTGCAGTCTGGAGGGCTGCGACCGGACAAGGTATCGGCTGGACGGGGCTTTCGGCGGTGAAAATAGGCAACACGGGATTCTTGCGGCCTAGACGCGGTTTTAGCTTGGTCGAATTGCTTGTCGTCATCGCGATCATCGCGGTGCTCACATCGCTTCTTTTGCCCGCCGTTCAAGCAGCCCGGGAGGCGGCCCGACGTATCTCGTGCGTCAACAACCTGAAACAACTGAGCCTGGCCGTCACCAGCTACGAAGTGGCACACGAGAAGCTGCCCCCGGCGAGTGTTATGGAAAAGATCGAGCCGATCGTCAGTGGTGGCAGGATTATCTTCGGAGAATTTGATCCCAAAGTTGGCAAGATGTTCAGTTGGGTCGTTCTGGTTCTCCCTTTTATGGAGGAGGGCAATCTGTATTCGCAGTTTGAATTCGACCGAACGGTGCTCGATCAATCGAACAAACCCCAGGAGACCCATCTCTCCACGATGCTCTGTCCATCGGACGGCGCGGGCCGACTTTTCTATAGTGATCCAGAGCACACAAACGGAAAAACATTCGCAAAAGGGAACTACGCGGCCTATGTGACCCCTTACCACGTGGACCGTCAGCTTGACTTTCCTGGTGGCCTCGGGGGCAATGGCCTCTTATTGTCTCGAGTCACTGACGGCATGTCTCATACGTTTCTGATCTCCGAGGTGCGAACCCGAGTTCACGAAAATGACCAGCGCGGGGCCTGGGCGCTCGGTTGGGTCGCGTCGAGTATGTTAGCTTTCGATATGCACCAGAGATCGTCGAGGCGGGATGGCGGCGGGTGTAAGGAGCTTGTCGGACATTATTTACATGCGGACGGAAGCGATGGTTGCTGGAATAGCCTGGGAGCCACCCAGCCGCCAAACAATATGGGCCGTAACTTCGATGTATTGTACACCTGCCCCGATAGGAAAGGTGCTCAACTCGAAGGCATGCCGTGTCTCAAATGGGGTGGAAGAACGGACGGATATCTGTCCGCCGCCCCTCGAAGCCTTCATCCCGGGGGCGTCAATACGGTCTTTCTCGATGGACACGTGGAGTTTACGCTTGACGAGATCGATGAAGTCACGATGGTGTATCAAATATCGATCAACGATGGCGTGATTCTCGACCTCGATTATTAGGCCGGACACCAACGTACGCCACAAGGAACCTCGATGGGCAGCAAAGCGTCCGTTGTTACCGTCTTATTTGGTCTCATCCTGCTTGCCCTACGTGTCGGGTGGACAGACTATCTTGACCGCAATGATTACTGGTGGAGCGACGAGCAAGCGAAAGAGTACGAAGACGCCGGCTACGAACTCCATCGGTTGACGTACTCGCCTCGACCGACCGACAGCCGTGATAATGGATCGGGCAATGCGGCAGATGGCGATCCCTTGGCCGAGGCAAAGACTCGGTTCGCCCGCGCCCAAAACGATCTGGAAAATGCCCGCGCACGGCAGCGAAAACCGGCACTCATTCTCAAGTGGACCGGCATCCTTCTCATCGTGATCGGAGTCGTCGGATTGTTGGCATCGCGTGGGGCCGAGTAGTGCGCGTCGCGACTCGCATGTTGAGTGAGCATCCGTTTAGCGGTTTTGAAGCCCAGGGATGGCTATCCCTGGGCTTGGTCTAGCCGCGCCACTCGCTCACTCGACGGCGGCGGCGGTCCGCTGGCTATAGCGGGCGATCAGGCCCAGGAGTTCGTCCCGTTTAATTGGCTTGGTAGTGTAATCGTCGCACCCGGCGGCCAGGCATTTTCACGGGCACCCTCCATGGCGTTGGCGGTCAGAGCGATGATCGGTCCGGTGTAGCCCTCTTCACGAAGTTTGGCGGTGGCGCCATAACCGTCGAGAACCGGCATTTGTATGTCAGTCAAGATCACGTCGAACGGCTGACCGGCGCGCAGCTGCTCGAGGGCCATGTCCGCGGCAATTTGTCCGTTGTCGGCAACCTCGACTTCCGCACCGGCCTTTTTCAGCGCAAAGGCAATCAGCCGTTGATTATCAGGGCCATCCTCGGCCAAGAGGATTCGACAATTGAGCTTGATCCCGTCGCGCTTCTTGACCGTGGTTTTCGCGGAGGAATCGGCCTCGTTGAACGATTGCAGCATATCAACACCATCGAGTGGCCCTGTCGCCACCGTTAGGGTAAAGGTCGTTCCTTCGCCCCGCACACTGGAGATCGAGATCGTACCGCCCAGCAAATCGGTCAGTCGTTTGCTAATCGTTAATCCAAGACCCGTGCCGCCGAATTTTCGCGTTGTCGAGGTGTCGGCTTGCGTAAAGGG
>CAUYYY010000007.1:0-16739 GCA_963577165.1 Planctomycetota bacterium
GCTTGATTGTGCTGGCACCGGGCATGTTGCTAACCGAGGCAGGGGGTTGGTATCAGCATTTCGGATTTATCTGGTTGTTTGTGGCTGGCTTCCTGTTTCTGATTCGGCTGCTTCTCGATCCAACGATGGTCCGCCGGCCTCTTTTGGAACCAAATCTTTCGGCAGGTGGCCTGACCTTCCTTGGAATCTCGCTGTTTCTGTTTCTGATGGCGAACGTTCTCACGGCGCCGCTGGCGGCCGAAGATCGCGCGGGAGCCGAAATGGCTCAACAGTTACAAGAAGGAGAAGAGGTCGTGCCGGAAGTGAATACATTGACCCAGCATGGCCCGGGCTATCCGTTGTTGTTTTGGCTTGTGCAGTTTCCTGCTCAGCAGATCATCGCCGACGCCGATCAAGATGCATCTGTGGAATTGCAGCACACGACGGCTCGATTGGTGGCGATTCTGTCACACTTTCTTGTCGTCCTCGGCATGCTACTGATCGGCTATCGCCACTTTGACAACTTCAAAATGGGGATCGCTACGGCCACGCTTTATTTGTTGTTGCCCTATACGGCCCACTTGACCGGCCGTGTGGACCACGTGCTGCCGGCCGCACTGTTGATCTGGGCGGTCCTGGTCTACCGGTTTCCTTTGTTGGCTGGTCTGCTGATCGGGTTGGCTATGGGGGTCAATTACTATCCGATATTCCTCTTGCCCTTATGGATTAGCTTTTACTGGCAGCGAGGGATGGTGCGTTTCGTCGTGGGTGTACTGCTCATGGTGGCTTCGCTGGTGGGCATTCTCGCCTTGACTTCGGCCGACTTGGCCATGTTCGAGGACAACGTGCGGAGGATGTTCGGCGTTTGGTTGCCGGTCCATGACGTCGGCGGTTTTTGGAACCCAGACTATAGTATCTACCGCTTGCCGGTCCTGGCAGTCTTTTTGGTACTCAGCTTCAGCCTCGCGATTTGGCCTGCCCAGAAAAATCTTGGCACGCTGATCAGTGCATCGGCCGCCGTGATGCTGGCAACACAGTTTTGGGTCGCCAAAGAGGGTGGGCTCTACATAGGTTGGTATTTGTCGCTCTTGGTGCTGACCATTTTCCGTCCCAACCTAGAAGACCGTGTGGCAATGACGGTGCTTCGCGAAGGCTGGTTCCGAGGCCGCAAAGCGGTCCGCCGGGTACAGCAGGAGCTATAGAGCAACCGGAAAAGCCCAGGGATGGCTATCCCTGGGCTTATAGTCCTCCTGTTTCAGTCCCGCCGGGCGTTCACGCGAGTCGACCGCCGGTGTTGGGTGTACCAGGCTTTCCAGGCATCCTGGTCATATTCGAAGTTCTTACCGTCGGTGAGCGCGATCAATGCGGTTAACACCTCGGGATTCGCCTGCGGACCCTTCTTGTATTTGGGCTTACTGCCGCCGAAAGAAAAGCTACCGCCTCCGTCTGGGCTGAACTCTGTATTCATACGCCCTGGATCGCTGCCCGGGCTGACCAAGACCTTGTGCGTGGTCACCAAGGCGTCGATCAGCGGCGAGATTGCTTCGTCGTCTTTCAATTCACGCAAACAGACTGCCGCGCGGTTTACCCGGCCATTGCTTTTGCTCTTGAGTGCCTTAATGTACCGGTTTACAACCTCGCGATGGCCGGAGCGAACGACCTGTTCGAGAGCGGTCAGCCGTATCTCTTCATCCTGGTCGTCGAGGGAGAGATCGACTAACTCCTCAAGGGCCGCCGGTGAGCCAATTTCGGCCAGCGTATCGATGTAGAGCAATCGGATCGGCCGCATTGCCTCGCGTTGCACATGAAAACGTAGTGCTGGCACGGCCACCAGGTCGCGGATATCTAAAATATTTTTTCGCGTCTGCTCGAATTTATCGCTCTTATCGAGCCATCCCCGCCACATTTTCAAACGCGCGAACCATTGCTTTTCAGCTTTATTTCGTATTCGTTTGCTTTCCAGCAGTTCGATTTCCTGCGTAGTGCGGTAGCGGCCTTGATACATCTGCATCCCGCGCGAGGTCATCTCCTCCTCGCGAGTCATCCACTTGCCTTGGATTCGGCGATAGCCCAAGGCGGTTCGCGCCGATGCGTGATCTGCGTCCAGCGCGATCACCTGCTGCAGGTGGTGCTTGCGCTCTTTGGCGAGGCCATGCTCCAGGCACCATTGGGCCAAAGCCTCATGATCTTCGAGCGTGTCGCCGTGACGAGCCCGTATTTTGTCGTAGGCCACCTGGTCGGCCGACTGCGACATAAATACTTCGCCGTCGGCCATGCCGCACCAGAGCGTCGCCGACACGAACATCGCGCCAGAAAATCGACAAACGATCGCGTGCGGCCAAGGATTCATCATATTCGGTTCCGTGGGTCAATCTCGCTTAGCGGCTGGGAATCGGCCGCTATTTATCCTAGAATCGGCACCTAGAGACCATTATAACGGATCGGCTCGCCATTGGGAAAACAGAAAAAGTGATTGTTTCGCGAGGCCACTCGCCACGGCGAGTAACGCCGCTCAACGAGTATATGGCAGTTCCATGAGTCAATCGACGGCAGACCATCGAGCCGAGTCCCCTCAGCAGGTCCGTTGTGCGGTGATTACGGTGAGCGATACCCGAACGCTCGAAACCGACCGGGGTGGCCAGACGTTGGTCAAGATGCTCTCGGTGGCGGGGCACGAAGTCGCCGCGCGCGACATCGTGCCCGATGAACCGGCGTCGATGCGGCCACTGCTCGAGTCGTTCGTGGCACGCGAAGACATTGATGCCATTCTGATGACCGGCGGCACGGGCGTCGGCAGTCGTGACCAAACCTACGAGACGGTCACCGGCTTGCTCACCAAAACGATGCCCGGCTACGGCGAACTCTTTCGCATGTTGAGTTACGAAGAGGTTGGCACGGCCGCCATGCTGAGCCGCGCCGTGGGCGGCCTGATCCAGCGGACCGTGCTGCTTACTATGCCCGGCTCGCCCGCCGCCATTCGCTTGGCAATGGATAAAGTTATCCTGCCTGAGTTGGGGCACTTGGTCCGCGAGGCGCGGAAGTAGCGTATTCGTTTAGCGGCACCGCTCGCCGTGGCGAGCGACGCCGTTAAACCGATAATATCTCTGCTAGCACTGGCCCACAAATAGCCTAGAGCCAGTCGTCTCATTTCGCTATTCTACCTCTCCGTTTTTTCTACGGACGGGTGGCGGGGAAGGAGCCTAGGCGACGGCCCCAAGATGTAGCCGCCCAGCAACCGACATTCATCGGGCATGCCCAAGGAGGGGCAAGTGAAACGGTTTCTTACGCTGCTTGTGCTGATCGCCGTGGCCGGCGGTTGGTATATCTCTCAGAACTACGATTTCGACCGTGATGGTTTCGACCGGTTCACGCTCACGCGGCGCGCCGTTCAGGTCAAAAGCACTGCTCAGGCCAATGGCGCAGAGACCACCGGCCCGTCGACCGTGACCCCCGTCTCTTCCGCGGCGTCTGCCACCTCTGCTCTGCCGGTCCAGAGAGACGGCAATTCGATTCGCATCGCCTCGTTCAACATTCAGGTATTCGGTACGAGTAAGGCCCGCAAGACTCACGTGATGGAGATTCTAGCCGAGATTATTCGGCGGTTCGACGTCGTGGCGATTCAAGAAATCCGTGCTAAGGACCAGAACCTGCTACCGGATTTCGTTCAACAGATCAATGCAACCGGTCACCATTACGAGTATGTGATCGGTCCACGTATCGGCCGCTCGGTAAGCAAGGAACAGTATGCGTTTATTTTCGATGCGGCCAGCATCGAGGTGGATCGTGCCGGAGTCTACACGGTCACCGATCCCGACGACCGGCTGCACCGCGAACCGCTGGTGGCGTGGTTCCGTGTGCGTGGTCCACCGACCAGCGAGGCGTTCACTTTTAAGTTGATCAATATTCATACCGATCCCGACGAAACGACCACCGAACTCGATGCGCTTGACGACGTGTATGAGGCTGTGCAGCGCGATGGTGCGAACGAAGACGATGTGATTCTGCTTGGCGATCTAAACGTTGATGACCGCCACTTGGGCCAGCTAGGTCGCTTGCCGGGAATCGCTTGGATGATCTCCGGCGTACCAACCAATACCCGCGGCACGAAGTTGTACGACAACATGGTGTACAAGCCACGCTCGACGACTGAATTCACCGGCCGGGCTGGCGTATTTGACGTCATGCGAGAATTCAACCTGACGAGGGAGCAGTCGCTAGAAGTTTCCGACCACCTGCCGATCTGGGCAGAATTCAGCATTCGCGAAGGCGGTCCGACGAGTCCGCTCGCCAGCCGTAAGGGCGATACGGTTAAATAAATGGTATCACTTTGCTGAAGACTGTAGGGAACGCCCTCCGTATCGTTCCGTTGCGGCGGAGTAGAGCGCGTGTACCCAGCGCCTGGAACATGTTCCCTACAGGGCCAACGGCCCTCAGCCAGTAGCCAGCAGCAGAATTTTTCCCACTTGAAATTGGGCCACCAGTTGTGTTACGTTCGCTCCTGACATGAGAATAATACATATTGAGCCGTAGGCCGGAACGAGCGCAGCGCTGTTCCGGCAGCGGTGATTAATATGCAGGTATCAATACGAGCCGGCCGATAGCTTGCTATTGGCGTACCGGTATCCCAAGAGCCCGCAGCCGAACCACATGGTTTGGCTGCGGGCTTTTTTGTTTACACAAGCTGCGGAGTCAGGCCATGTCCTCGAACGAGTCGTTGCTTTTGCGGTTTGACGAGGCGAAGCAGCTCGTCCGCGACGGCGATCTGCTGCTTTTTCGCCGGCATGGGCTGATCGCGATGGCCGGACGGGGCCACCATTCGCACGCGGCCAAAGCCGCTTGGTGGGACGACGAGTTGTTTTGCCTCGATGTTCGTGAACTCTGCGGTGGTCGTGCCGTCACGCTTCGCAGCCAAGTACGGCGATACCCGCAACGTATTGATCTATTTCGTAGCAATCCCAAAAACCGGTGGCCGGTCTATGATCGAACGCGCTCCACCCATTTTATGCAACGCCTGGCAGGTTGCCCGTACGGATATCGGGCGCTGCTGGCCGCTGCCACACTCCACTTGCCACTGGTTCGCCTGATGGTCAAGGCGGAGATCAACGACAGCGCGATCCATCGCCGGCCACCGTTTTGTAGTCAAGCTTGTGCCATGGCCGATCGGCTCGGTGGCGGTGTTGACCCGATGCCCAACTTGGCCGACCGGCTGACCGACCCGCTGACCTGGCCCGCAGTCCGTTTTACCAATATGCCTGTACGCTGGTACCCTGGTGCGAACGTTCCTTGTCACACTACTGATCGCGTCGGCGCTGGCCAGCCCGCTCCGCGCGACGACTTGTCCACTGGGTGACTGTCCGCCGGCCGGGCCGCCGCGACAACTTGTGCCGGTGCGCACAGGTCACTGCGAGCGAATACCTGCGGGTTGATTCCGCAGTGATTACCACCCATCCCTATACGATGCACTGTTGGATGAATTGTAACGATAGTGCGAACGACGGGATGTTAATGTGGGTTGGTGATAAAGATGTCACGGATATAGCGACAGGTATTCGTGTAGGCGGTGACGAGATAGGCGATCCCGTAATTGCGTTCAGCGAGCATTTCGCGGTGGGGTTATTTGAAATCCCTTCAAGTTCTGGATATTCGCTGAATACTTGGCACGCCGTGACGGGCGTTTTTGCTTCTGCGATCAGCCGCAGAATTTACTTGGGTGGTGGAAATAGTCAAGAGTCGTTAGTTTTTTTTCTGGTTGGTGCCGTTGATAGAACTCAAATTGGTGGCGCAGGTGATTCAACGCCCGACCGGTTTTTTTCTGGTTCGGTTGTCGAAGCCGCTATTTGGAATGTGGCACTTTCCGCTGATGAAGTAAGAATCTTGGCCGCCGGTTATAGTCCGTTGTGTCTTACGAACCGTCTTGGCAATTTGGTGCTGTATCGAGATTTAATCCGACCGCTCAATCGTCCAGGTATCGGCCCGAATATGACGGCGACGGGTACGACGGTGAGCGACCATCCGCGCGTGCAGACACCAACAGGACTCCTATTAGCGTATCCGCCTATCATACCCAAGGTCGACGAGCCATTCTGTGTAGAAACAGCGGATGTCTGGACGCCTACGGCTGCTGCCGGGCAAGAGTTTTCCGTTGGCACGAAACAAGAAGAAGCCGTTTCAACCGGCCCGGCGGCCGGGGAGGTAAACTGTTAATGCCTATTGCAAGTGATGTCCAAGGTTATGTATTCAAAAATAGCTCTATCATTCTTTTGGCGCGGATCGTCGGTGAAGACGGTCTGCCGATCACGACGTCGACGCTCTCGTCGATCGATTACACCATTTACGAACTGGGTGAAGCCAATCCGGATACCCTCACCGCGATTACCGGGCACACTTCCGTGTCTGTTACGATCGCAGATACTGTGTTCGACCAATTGCAGTCCGACGAACTCTGGACGGTCGACACCGAGGGTTACAACTTCAAACACGTGCTCGACGTCAGCGTGGATCAGGCTTTTGCTAAGGCTGGCGTTCAGTATCAAGTGCGGTTCGAGCTAACACCCACCAGCGGGCAGACGATTGTCGCCCGGTTCAATTTAAAATCGAGATAACCATGAGCGATGATCGCGCCGACATTGAGACCATTCGCAGCCGTACGCTGCAACAGTTGGCAGACCTTCGTGCGAAACCGAAGCCGACCAACTCGATCGACGGCCAGCGTGTTTCCTGGGAGACCTATATCCAAAGCCTGCAAGACACGGTTGACTGGTGCGACCGCAAGCTGGTCGACTTGGATCCGTTCGAGATTCAATCACAAGGAACAACCTGATGGCGATCAAATTCACGTCTGACGACGACTTTGCCGTGGTGGTTGACCAGTTGCGCCCCGTACAGATCGACGGCGTCGGTCGCTTGTTCTGCGGACGGGAATTCAGCGATGTGTCCGGCCAACCGAGGCTCGAAGCAGTGGCGGTCTGGTCGTCATCAGCGACGTCGTATGGCTCATCGCTCGGGAGCCGGGCGTCGCACGACCGGCCACGGGCGATATCCTTTCGTCCGACGGCATGGAGTGGACGCTCGTGGATATCGTCGATTCGGCTGACGGATCGCGATGGACATGCTACGGCCGCCAATTCGCCTCGTAGTTCCATGTCATACAGAATGCGTATCTCCTATGGTGACTGCATCGCATGATTCCCGGCACACAGGCTCCGACTTGTTGTGGTACGATCGCAGGCGACTGTTGCCGGGCCAACAGGATCATTTGGATTTCACAGCGCTGGCCGGTTTGTATCATGGTTGTCCTCCATACGAAAGCTTTTCCCGCATCGACGCCGTGCTCATCATCAATAGATCGGCTGTTGAGACGGCCAAACTGGACATCCATGGTTTTGACGAGATGCTAGCGCGACGAAGTGGCCGTCGCTCGTCTTATTCCAAAGACCATCTGACGCTCAGCGCCGCGACCGCCAAACTGCTGGTCTGTCGTGGTGACGGCAGTCCGACCAGTGATGGCAGCCCGGCCCGGTTGACGCCAAGCAACCCAACCAAGTTTGACGTCTATTACCAAATAGCGATCCTGGGGAAATCAAGTGCGTGTACCAACAGATAACCGAGCAAAGTGCGATGCTATACAGTGACAATAGGTTGTCACTGCGAAGACGAATCGTTGCTCGAAAGGACTACCCGATCGTAAAGTAAATTGACAAAATCGCGTAACAAATCACCTTCAACCGTTTCCATCAGAACGGCCACCTTGTCGTGCAGCACACGACGAATGTTGGTCTGCGTGGCCGCCGTGATGGTGCCGTCAATCGTCAGTTCACCTCCGGCACCAAAGCGGCTGTAAAGTTCGTCGTAATCGGCTTCGGACCAGTCTTCAAACAATTCAGGGTGCATGGCGATCGTCGCGTCGACAACGGGATTCGTCTCTCGATCAAACGCGCGATGCGCCAGCAGCGATGGCTCTTGAAACAATTCATCCGTAGGAACATTCAGCCCAGTAGCCAGCTTGTGGAGTGTATGGGCCCGGGGCCGATTGCAACCACTGAGAATACCCTTGATCGTTCTCGCATCGAGCCCTGTCTGCTCGATGACGTCTTCGATCTTCAAATCAAAGCTCGCCATAAGCCTTCGCAAGTTGGTACCAAAATTCGCCATTTTGTCGATCCAGTTTTTCAGAACCCGCGTCAATCAGGCGGCCGTCGGTCGATCGACGGCCCGGTTGACACGAAACATGTACATATGTATACTTACTGATCGCTGACGCGTCAAGCCGACGGGTCCGGATACCGGCCTTCGTTTTTCGCAAGATGCGCGGTCCCCGCAGTCCCCCTTGTGGGCGAGCGGCGAGGGCGTAGGCGATCGTTTCTTACGCAAACCGAGTCGATTGTGTCGAACCCGTTTGGAGCTTTTACGATAGGAGGCGAATGATGCAGGACCTCTATGAAGATGGCCAGCCGCTCGTGAGAGTTTGGATAGCTGAATACCACGACTGGAATCCAACCGATTGGAGTGATATGCCCCGCAAGGCGATGGCGGTACAAGCCGCTAGTGGTACATGCGTTTCTGTACCGGATGCGGCCATGTTTGTCGAGGGATTCAATCGGGAAATGCTGCGGAGACGAACGCTGCTGTGGGACATTGCGGTGCCGATCACCATCCGATTTGAACAGGATCTAACACCCGGTGAATCGACGATCGGTCGCGGAATACAACTTCGGTAGCTTTCCGTGAATCGCGGTGAACAATCGAAAACGAGCAGCCAAAACAATTTCGGCACGGGTTCAAAAGGCTGATTTTGCAGGCGTTCGCACGTGTTCGTGATACGGCGATGAGGCCGTGCGGTCCTTCCTGTCATGTTGGTAGTAACGATCCTGCCGTGTCGGCGAACATGTGAGCTGTAAGCTATGCTCTTGCTACAAAGATGCGCAAATTTCTCTCGTATTTTTTACTGCCATGACTGCCCCGAAGCATACTTTTCGACAATTAGTCAGCCGAGCCCGCGACCTTTATACTCTGCCAGCGGTGGCCATGAAGGTGTTGGAGTTGACCAGCAGCGAGAAAGTCGACACACGCTGTCTGAAACAATGTATCGAAAACGACCCCGCCCTGACCACCAAGGTCCTGCGGGTGGTCAACAGTTCATTATTTGGCCTGAGCCGTGAGGTCAAGGACCTGAATCAGGCGCTGGCCCTACTCAGCATCAAACCGTTGAAGTTGTTAGTACTCGGTTTCAGTCTGCCCGAACAACTGTTTGAAGGTACTTCGACCGAATCGCTCGATCGCTATTGGCGGCTGTCGCTGACCAAGGCGGTTGCCGCACGACAAATCAGCGAAGTTTTTTGGGATCGTGCGGGTGACGACGCATTTATCGCCGGGTTGCTCGAAGATATCGGACTGCTGGTCCTGATCCGTGAAATCGGTGTTCCCTGCCAGGTATTTCTTGATCGCGTAGCGGAAACTGGCGACGATCTATGCACGTTGGAGGCCGACGTACTCGGCTTCGATCATTGTCAGCTCAGTGCCAAAGTGCTTGAGCAATGGAAGCTGCCAGCCGACCTCGTTTCGGCGATTGCCCGACCCCGATCACTTGATGCGTTGGCCAAGTTGCCAGCCGACGAGGCCTACTTGCCGCAGGTTTTGCATTTGACGAACCTGGTTGCGCAACTCGTTGCCTGGAAACGTCTGCCGGTGTTGCCCGATCTGCTCGAATCCGGAAAGCGCTTTTGCCATTTCGACAAGTCAAAACTAACCGACCTGGTCAAAGATCTGGAAGGTAAGGTCAATTCGCTTGCCGACGTCTTGTCGCTCGATTTACCAGCGGGGACCGCCTATGTGCAGGTCCTCACCGAGGCCCACGAACAGCTTGCCCAGGTTGCCTGCGACGTGGCGGGCGAACTGCTCTCGACCAACATGGCATCGCCGTCTGCGTCGCCGGACATCGCGAGCGACCACCGGCTATTGATCGAAGCTAGGGAATTGGCCAACGCGGCCCGTCGCATTGCGGCAGAGCCCGTTCATCGCACGGTGACCGACTGCGCCGACACGCCAAGAGCGGCACAAGCACCGTCACCATCGGTTTCTGTAGGTTTGGCCGTGCAACCAGTGGCAGAAGCGGCTACGGCGACAGAGCACCTGCCACAAGATCTTTTGATAAACCATCTCCATCATGCCGTGGTGGATAGTCGACAGCAGTGGTCGGAGTTGAGCCTGATGCTGGCTGAACTGGATCAACTTGACCAACTGGCTGCCACGTGTGGTCCGGTGATGGCCAACCAATTGATTGAGTTGCTTGACGCCTGTTGGCAGCCGCTCGCGGACGCTGCTGCTGTTCCAGTTTCTCGTGCTGACGGGCGGTTGGCGGTTATTCTGCCAAGCATCGATCGACGCCAAGCGGTCGAACACGGCAACATGCTCGTTCGTGCCCTGTCAGAGAAAATGGGGCAAACGCTGGGCGAATCGCTTTCCATCCCAACTCTCAGTATTGGTATCGCTTCGATCACCGCCATCCCCAAGAACTTTCCACCGACCGATCTCATCGAGGCGGCCGAACGGTGTCTCTACGGCGCTCAGACCTGCGGCGGCAATGCCGTCAAAAGCATCGAGATTTACTAGGATCAGCCGATAAATAACTCTTCCATTTTCTGCTTTGGGGTTCAGGGTTTAGGGTTCAGGATTTTGGGACAACGTTTAACCCTAATACCTGAACCCTTCCCCGAGTAATAGAATGCTGGGGTTGTTGATAAGCCATTCCTTAGCCCAAGTGGTCAGGATCCCGCGTTGCCCCTGGTCGCGATCGATCGTCCCCTGGTATTCTAGAGTGGATGACGACGTCTCATTCTACACCCTTGCCGGATGACCCGGCTGACTCCGAACGTCGGAGATTGGTGCCGCTGTTGCTTTTTTTGGCCACCTGCTTGTCTACCTTTTGGGTCGGGGCAGCCGATTTTCGGCCGGCTGCGGGCCTGGAGAATTTTCGACTCGCCTATGCACAAATTGTCACCAACTGGCAACAAGGTCTCATCTATATGGGCGCTGTGCTGGCCATTCTGCTCACTCACGAAATGGGCCACTTCGTCTTTACGTTGCGGTTCAAGATTTCGGCCAGCTATCCCATCTTTATTCCAATCCCGTTCAATCCAATTGGCACAATGGGTGCCGTGATCGGCATGGATGGTTCGAAAGCCAACCGCAAGCAGTTGTACGATCTGGCGCTCGCCGGACCAGTCGCCGGCCTGTTCGTTGCCATCCCCGTTTTGTGGCTGGGCATCCAACAGCTCGATCTGACCCAGGCCCCGCGCGGCATGGCCTTTTACAATCCACTACTCGTCGAATATATGCTCGAATACTTGCGACCTGACTTGTTGGTTGACGGAAAGTGTCCCGAGTCAATTTTTGTGAGCCAATTGAATCCGCTATTCATGGCCGGCTGGGTAGGACTCTTAGTCACAGGGCTCAACATGCTGCCGATCAGCCAATTAGACGGCGGGCATGTCATTTATGCGGTCTTCGGCAAGCGGGCCCACACCATTGCCCGTACATTTTTGGTCTGTACGATCGCTTTCATCATTATTCAGCAAATCTACATCTGGATGCTGATGTTGATTCTGGTAATCATCATGGGCGTCGATCACCCGCCGACTTCCGATGATTCGGTCGAACTCAGCGAAGTACGCTGGCGATTGGGGGTCCTTTCGTTGGCCATTCCGATCCTCTGTTTTCCTGTCCAGGGCATCGCCATTTAAGGAGCTTCAATGCACACCCAAGCGATGCATACCCATGTATTGGTTCTCGGCGGGGGACCTGGTGGTTATGCCGCCGCGTTCATGGCCGCCGATCTCGGCTTGCAGGTCACGCTGGTCGAAGCCCACGCAAGCCTGGGCGGAACCTGCCTCCTCAGCGGTTGCATTCCTTCCAAAGCGCTGCTGCATGTCGCCCGAGTCGTTTCCGAAACACGCGAAGTTGCTGGGTGGGGCCTCCGTTTTGATCGGCCTCATCTCGACCTCGACGCCATGCGCGCCCGCAAGGAAAAGCTCATCACGATGCTCTCGGGCGGACTCGCGCAGTTGGCCAAGCGTCGCAATGTCACGCGGATCGAAGCCCGCGGCGTTTTTGTCGACTCGCAGACGCTGCAACTCGAAGGCGGCGACCCGGCGACGTATGAAAGCCCGCGCATCACATTTGATCATTGCATCGTGGCCACCGGTTCGCGGCCAGCTGTGCCCCAAGCCTTCGATCTCGACACGGATCGCGTTATGGACTCGACCGCTGCGCTACAATTGCCCGACGTTCCTGAGTCGCTGCTGGTCGTTGGCGGCGGCTACATCGGTTTAGAAATGGGCACGGTTTACGCCGAGCTGGGCTCCAAGGTGACTGTGGTCGAACTGACCGAATCTCTGCTGCCCGGCGTCGATCGCGATCTGGTGAAGCCGCTCGCCAAACGACTCGACCGCGTCATGCACGTGATTCACCTGGGCACCAAAGTCGCCGCGATCGAAGATGTCGTAGAGAAAATCCACGTCACGATCGAAGGCCCGGACGGCAATGACCAAATCGAGTTCGATCGTGTGCTGGTTTCCATCGGTCGGCGGCCGAATACTTCCGGACTCGGCCTGGAGAACACCCGGGCGGAAGTGAATGATGCCGGCTTCATCCAGGCCGATCGCCAACAGAGGACCGCAGATCCTCATATCTTGGCCGTCGGCGATGTGACGGGCGAACCGATGTTGGCCCACAAGGCCTCGTACGAAGGCAAGGTGGCCGCCGAAATTCTCGCGGGCAAGTCGGTCGAGTTTGCCCCGACGGCGATTCCGGCTGTCGTATTCACCGACCCCGAAATCGCTTGGGCCGGGCTGACCGCTGAGCAAGCCAAGCGCGAAGGCCGTGAGGTTGCCGTGGCACAATATCCCTGGCAGGCCAGCGGACGTGCCCAGGCCGTGGGCCGCACCGACGGACTGACCAAATGGATCATCGACCCGGCCACCGACCAGTTGCTCGGCTGTGGCATGGTCGGCGCCGGTGCTGGCGAACTGATCGCCGAGGCGGTGCTGGCCATCGAGATGGGCTGCACCGCGCGCGATGTGGCCGACACAATTCACCCGCACCCGACGCTCAGCGAAACGGTTGCCTTCGCGGCCGAAACCCATTTGGGATTCGCCACCGAGATCTACCGTCCCCGCCGCGATCGAACCAAGACGTAGTTTATCGTCAGGAGAAGCACCCCGGCTGCTGTGTCGCCAACAACTGACAATTCTTCGTTAGCAGCCGAGGTGCTTTCGGCCACTCACTCACTTGATACGCGACGATAAGTTCCCATGCCACCCGACCCGAAGAAACACCGTAGTTGGCCGGCAAAATTTGGCCGTGCCTTTCGCGCCATTGTCCTGGGCGTCCGCGGCCAGAGCAGCTTTTGCATTCATGGCCTCGCGGCCGTAATGGTCGTTGCCGCCGGCGTGCCGCTCAAGGTAAGCCGAGCCGAGTGGTGCCTGCTCGTCTTGTGCATCACGATCGTCTTGGCCGCCGAGATGTTCAACAGCAGCCTCGAGCGCCTGGCCGCCGCGATTTCCGACGACTATGACCACCAAATCCACGACGCGCTCGACATGGCCAGCGCCGCCGTGCTCATCGCAGCGATTGGCGCCGTGGTAGTCGGTGCGATCGTGTTCCTGAACCGGCTGGTCGCCATTTTTGGGTAAAGCCAGCTGTCGGGTGCCACTGCTGGCTTTGCCACGGCGGATCTAGCAACTTGCCCAGCAGTGCCCGATCGATTTAACCCTCTCCCTCGTGCAGCGCCTCGTGCTCTTTGCCATCGTGCGGCCGATTGTCGAATCCTTTCTCAGCGGTCAGCTCGATCCAATCGACAAACTTCACATTGGCACATTCATCGACCTCGGCTGTGTGGCAAGCAGCGAAGTCGGGTATGTAAAACCGTACCGGCCCGCCGGCCGCCTCGTCGAGCGGCCCATCATCGATCCGGTAAATCACCAGCCCTCGTTCTCGCACGGCTTCGAGCGGCACACTGGCGTGAAAGTCATCTTTCGAGGCGTGCAGCCCCAGATACGCGGCCTCCACCTTCACGCCGACCAGCGATAGCAATCCCTCCAGCCGCACGGCGGCGCCCTTGCGCTTCGGATCGATCGCGCTCATGTCCGCGATCTGCTGCTCGGCATCCACGCCAGAGAGATCGTCGAACGTGAGCGACATTTCACGCTCAGCCCGGCCGGTGATTTTCAATAGCGCGTCGTGCATTGGTCGTGAACTCTTGTCAAATCGTGATTGGCATGGCTGATCGTCGTATCATACTACAAAAATCGGGCACCATCGCGATATTCGCCGTCCCCTACCCTTACCATTTTTCCTCTGGAAAAACTGGTGTTGCGATACCTTGATGTTTGAGGTATCGTCCTCCGCATGAGCAACAAACGAACCAACCCAGACTTTCTTAACGGCGTGCCCGAGCTCGTCGTGCTGAAACTGCTATCGCACCGGCCCATGTATGGCTACGAAGTGGTACAGGCTCTCAAACGGACTTCGCCCGAGGCCCTTTCATTTGGCGAAGGATGCATCTATCCCGTGCTCCACAAGTTGGAAGCGGAGGGCTGCCTTACCAGCAAGCAGGAAGCCGTCAACGGACGCAAACGGGTTGTGTACCGTCTTTCCAAACCGGGCAAAGGGAAGCTCGCCAAGGCGATGAGCCAGTGGAACCTCGTCGTCGACTCCGTCAATAACATTTTGCAAGGAGGCAAACATGTCACACAGCCCAGCGCTTGATACGTTGCGCCGTGAATTGGTCAGAAAGCGCCTGCCGCTTCACTACATCCGCCGTGTGATGCGCGAAATGACGGACCACCGCGATGATCTGATTGGTGATCAAACAACAATCGCCACAGCGAATCGAGAAGAAGGCGAAATACAACTTGGCGATCCGGTCGACTTAGCGGACACTATCGCCAAGGAATATATTGTGGAACTCATTTTGCCGGTCGTCACCCGTTGCTCTGTTTTGGGCTTGCACCTCTGCCGCTGATTGTCGTCGGTTGGTTTACGGTCGCGTTTCCCATTTTTATAGCGGCGGGCTTTTTTTCAGCTTTTTCGGCGCGGAAGAACACGCTGCAATGGCAATTGCATTGCGCATAATCGGAGTTGGATGCACGTTTCTTGTGCCGACCGCAGCAGCACTCTTTTTCACATGGCTCGGCCAGAGATCTGGGCAGCGAGCGAGATGGATTTCATTCGCGGTGGGACTCGCCGCCGTCGCCGGTTTTGCCATCTGGACGTCGTATTCTCCGGCGGCAACTGGAAGTGATCAGCCCGCATTTAGGATAGGAATTCCGTGCGCCACAGGGGTGCACTCTCTGACGCTCGACCAATACTTAGACTACCTATCCAATTGGTTGAATGTGTGGCAGCCGTTACAGTTTATTGTTCCGATTACCGCCACCGTCCTGTTTTGGAAGTTTCATTCGTGGCGCGGGCGGACATTCCTTGCGCAGGAATGTACTTAGGCGGATGGTGCTGCGTCGGTTTCAACCCACGCCAACCATAAAGCCGCGACCGCTGGTCGCGAAAAAAACGGCCACCAGCGCCATTACGACGCTGGTGCCCGGTTTGCTACTTCAAGAGGGTTGCCCGCTCACTGCCGCCGCTGGGCATTTCCCTGCCCGACGGCCAACCGCGAGAACAATCCGTTACGAGCAACCCATGCTATTGCCGCAGTTGTAACACAGATAACAGTTGCCGCTGCGCACCGTGATCGCGCCACAGTTGTCACAGGCCGGGGCATCCAGTTGGAAGCTGGCGAACTGCCCGCCCTGGCCACCGCTCGATTTCTTCATCACCGCACCGGCTTGCTCCAACAGCGCCACTCCCGCATCAGCGACGCCATTGCCCACGCTGCTGTGGGAACTGCCGTTAGCTGTTGATCCGTTTGTCGCGGCCCCGTTTGCTGTTGCGAGTCCGTTGGTCGACGCCGTGGCGCCGTTTTGAGACCCGTTCCTGGTGGCCAATCCTGGCCCCGCGTTTTGCCCGCCGGCCTTCTTGGCGACGGGCATTCGCTCTGCCTCACCCCAATCGCCTCCGCTGCCCGATTCGCCGCCATCGCCAGGCTTGATGCCCTGTTGCGCCTCCTTGTAGCCGGGCAAAAACATGATGCCCAGCCAGCGGAAGATGTAATCGATGATACTCTTGGCGATCCGAATATCGGGGTTTTTGGTATGGCCCATCGGTTCGAACCGCGTATACGAAAACTTGTTCACATAGTCGGCCAGCGGCACGCCATATTGCAGACTCATCGACACGGCCGTGCCGAAGCAGTCCATCAGGCCGCCGATCGTGCTTCCCTCCTTGGCCATCGTTAAAAACACCTCGCCCGGCCGACCATCGTCGTATAGGCCAACCGTGATATAGCCCTCGTGGCCAGACACGTTAAACTTGTGCGTGATCGACTTGCGCGTGTCGGGCAACCGCTCGCGGCGTGGTATGGCTGCTTGCTTGGCTGCGGCCTTATCCGTCTCGCTCGACGTATTGAGCGGTTGGCTCTCCTTCGAGCCATCGCGATAGATGGCCAACGCCTTCAATCCCAACCGCCAGCCATCGGTGTACGCACTGGCGATGTCTTCCGACGTGGTCTCTTGCGGCATGTTCACTGTCTTTGAGATCGCGCCCGAGAGGAACGGCTGAGCCGCCGCCATCGTCCGCACGTGGGCTCGCCAGGGAATCGAACGTGTACCGCCAGCCGGCTTGAACGCACAATCGAAGATCGGCAAATG
>CAUYYY010000008.1:0-15962 GCA_963577165.1 Planctomycetota bacterium
GCCCGAAAAGTACTTATGCACACCGCTGCCGTACCACGGACCGGGCACACGGTCCGCGCCCACAGCGTCCTCGGGCGATGCAACGATTCCTAGACATGCGATCAGACTGGCGAAAACTCGAAGCATTGTGCCCATGACTCCTGGTACGCTAGCAAACCCCCGATCCCATCCTAATTGCGTCGGGACCAGATAACAAGTTTTCGCTGCCAGAGCCGGCGCCGAGCGGGGCCCGCTTACGGATGCATGTTTCTACGGCAGCCGTTTCAGGCGAATGTCTCGATAACGTACGACACTGTCCGGATCGTGCGCCTGCAAAGCAAATGTTCCTTCGCTCAGCTTGACCTTGCCCTGGCGATCGTCCGGCTCAGTCCAATCGATCACTGTCTTGCCGTCGATCTTTACCACGATCTGTTTGCCGTTGACGAGGATATGCTGCGTCCACCACTTGTTGTCTTCCGCCGGCGTCTCAAACAGCTTGACCGTGCCGTAAAGACTGCCGGTTCGGACCGGGTCGCCTTGCGAATTGTTCACCTGCGACTAGTAGCCTTACTCGGGCCAGCCCTTGTCCTGATACTTCGTATGGAAATAAATGCCCGAGTTACTGCCCGGCTCGGTCATCACGTCGATTTTCAGTTCAAGAGTTTTAACGGGCTCACCCATATAAAACAGATGGCTCCGCGGGCCTTGGCAGACGAAACAGCCGTCTTTAATTTGCCAACTGTCGGTGTTCTCGTTGGCTTTCCATTGGCCATACGTCGCGCCGTCAAACAGGCTTTTCCAACCCTCTTCGGCCTCAACAGCCGACGCCACCGAAGCGGCAACCGTCAACCCAATCGCCAACATCAGAGCAAATGGCTTCATGGCCGATTCTCCCGTCCGTTGAAGGCTAGCAACGGCAAGTCAATCAGGCAGCCATTGTGACAGGTTTTCGGCCCACTGTACATCATCCTGGAAGCGTCCCGGCTGCTGTGCCACGGTCAGTTGCCGGTTGTCGGCAGCCAATAGCCAATAGCAAGCGGCCGGGGTGCAGAAAGCTCATTCGCTCGGTAGCTCGGGCGTCAGACGTTTATATGCGCCGCTGACCCAACGTGGAATGTCGTTCTTGTACCACTTTGAAAAGCGGCTCTCACTCGGCCCGCCCGGCAGATTGCTCCACGCCTCGTTCGTGCCCATATCTGCGACGAAGTGATACGACGGGGCGAAGCTCGTCTCCCGCGTGGCCGTCGTGAGCAAATGCCCTTGAAACGGCGTGGCGTGACAACCGGGCATCGGCATCTGAGCCGTGTGAAAGCCCAGCACATGACCCACCCTGTGTCCTCCGAAAAACCGGTTGGCGAAATGAAACGAATTGATTTTCGACCAAGGTTGGTCCGGTTCATCCCTGAGCCGCTCCGCGGCGCGGCGTATTAAGTCACCCTTGCTCCGTTTTTCCCACCACAACGATTTTTCTTTTTGCAGCAGCCGGTCGATGCAGGTCAGCACCATCGTCGAATAGCCGACTCGGGTACACAAATACAACATCCGCCGCCAGCCGATACCCTTTTCATGGCCGAACACCTCCAACAGCACGTTGCGATACAAACGCTGAAACAACGTCGCCTCGAAGCTCTCCGGTCCATAGGAAAAGTCCCAATTCGCCAGCCGCTCTTTGATCGGTCCCTCGGGCATGTGCGGCAGAAACACGGGCAGCAGATCTCGCGCATGGAGGCTCACCACGTCGTATTGCAACCGCTGCATATCTTCGACCGTAGCGGATGGCAACGCTTCGAGCCGCTCGACAATCCGACGCTTGCGATAGTCGGGCAAGGCCAGCGAAATCAGCGGCGGCTCGCCCGGTTGGTTGATGTCCTCATTCGCCGAAGAGACAAAGCCACACGGCGGATCGTAACTCTTCGGCAGCCGGGCCGTTTCGCGCCAGCCCTTCCAGTGATTCCGCGTGTCCCAAGCGGGCGCGGGATACAAGCCGCTGACGCCAGCGGGCCGTTTCGGAAACAAACCGCAACTTTGCGTGCCGATGTGTCCCGCAGAATCGGCGAACACCCACACCAACGACGGGTGTGGATTCTCTCTTGCCACCGACATGGCGTCGGCCGTGGTCCGCGCGGCCGCCACATCGAGCCACGAGCCAATCGAGCGCCCCGTGTCTTCGGATCGGCCGCTCCAACGGACGGAAATGTAACAGCCGGGGCCCGCTTCGTCCGGATCGACTTCCAGCGTCCCTTCGTCGTTCTCGTACACCCGATAGACTTCGTCGTCGCCCCCTTTGTGACCGATCACTTCTTCACGCAGGCGAAAGTCGTGCCACTTGTTGCCGCGGCGATATTGCCAACCGGTCTCTCCGCCCGGCCGACAATCTTCCACGAAGTAATCGCTCGTATCGCCTTTCATGTAGGTTACACCCCAGGCCAGTTGCGGTGTCCGCGCCACGGCCGGCAGCGGACAGCCCGGCAGGGTCGCTCCCATGAGATACTGGTCACCCCACCGCAATACCACCTCGTACCAGACCGCCGGCAGACGATTGACCTCTAGGTGCGGATCGGACGCCAACATCGCATGGCCGGTCGCGCTTCGCTCGGGCCGCACTGCCCAGGCGTTGCTCCCGGCCAGTCGCGGCAAGTCGGTGAGCAGCTCCAACGCCTCGTTCGACAGTTGGCTGAAAATTTTCACCCGTCGCAAAAGCTTGAAGTCGGCGTTGTCGAGCGACGGCGCAAACAGCTCTTTCATCCGGCGTTCTTCCACCCCGAGCTGAATCAGTTCAAGCAGCAACCGCTCATTTTGCTGCTGACTCACCGCCAACCCACCAAAGCTCAGCAGCGCCCCGATCAGCAGCACGGCGTTCTGATTCCACGGTTCGGGCCGATAACCGACGGCCCACATCGGCAGACTCCGCCCAGCGTCCTTCATGCCGTCGTTGACCCCTTCGCAATAGAAGGTCAACTGCTCGAAGATGTGGTCGGCCAGACCCCGCACTTCGCGGTCCAGATCGAGATAGAGGCCCGAGCGGCGGAAGAATCGGTCGGTCTCCAGCAGTTCCAGCGTATCGGCGATCCGCTCCGCCGCGCGACCGCGAGCCACCGTGCGACTGAAAAGCATCTGCGTCGGCCGATCGAGCGCGTGCAAATAGCCAAGAGCATACAGGGCTTCGCGCCACGAGGGTGCGTCGACATGCGGCACACCATTTTCATCCCGCGCGGCCGTAAATTTGCGCCGAGCGTGTTTCGCAGAGATGATTTCCATACGGCCGAAAACAAGTGTTCGAGTGCTTTAATCTAGAGCGACCCGCACTATTTCTTGCGGTGACGGATTTTGGCTCGCATGCGCCGCTTCTTGCGTCCAACTTTCCGCCGACCTTTGCCTGATTTTTTGGTTCCCAAAACGGTCTCCGTGAGTCTTACCAACGTGCAACAGGGACAGACAGACTATCCACCGCGGCAACATCAACAGCCGCGCGGCCCACATTCAAAACCGTGGGAATATGGGTAGCCCCTTAATATAGCACCTCGGCGACGTGACCCACAACCTCTCCCTCACTCCAGGGCCGTCCCGTCCGCCTCGGCAATCGCCTGATCGATCAGCACCAAGAGCGCGTTGGGATCATACGGTTTGCGGATGAAATATTGGCACCCGACGGCCCGTGATTGGCGGATAATGTCCTTCCGTTCCGTGCCGCTGACGATAATCACCGGAATACCGGCCATTTTCGGATCGTCGGACAACCGCTGACAGAGCTGCAAGCCGTCGGCGTCCGGCAGCGCCAGATCGAGCAGCACCAGCCGTGGGTGCTCCAACTCGGCCAATTCCATGCCCGAATGACCGTCCGAAGCGGCCACGGTCCG
Source organism: Planctomycetota bacterium (assembly GCA_963577165.1). GTDB lineage: Bacteria > Planctomycetota > Planctomycetia > Pirellulales > CAUYYY01 > CAUYYY01. The sequence goes on from CAUYYY010000008.1 coordinate 3,837, forward strand.
ATATCCCAGTCGCGTCAACCCAGCCGAGAGGACCTCGACGGCATCGGTATCGTCATCGATGATCAACACCTTCGGCACAGCCTGTTCGTGCTCGTAGACTTCGGTTTTTTCTGTGGGACACAGATTCATAACGGCTCCCTGCCACAGCCAATCTGACTTTTTCAATACGCCTGTTAGCAACGCTACGTCGCAAAATAGCAACAGTCAAATTCGCTCTGATAGCCGCTCGCCGCGGCGAGCGGTTGTTTAGCGGTTTCGCTTGCGAAGCGCGTGTGGGGGGATTCTATCGATTATTCCAATCGATACCCGACATCGAAGAGAGCGCCAGTTGCAACGAGTGCGTACCCTCTCGCGCGTGACCTTGAGCCGCAACTTGGGCGTAAAGTTCGGCGACCAGCGCCAAGCCGGGCAGCTTGATCTTCATCCGCTCAGCTTCGGAGAGTGCGATTCGCATGTCTTTGATAAAGTGCTCCACGAAAAAGCCGGGCTCAAAGTTTCCCGCAATGATCCGTGGACCAAGATTCGACAGCGACCAACTGCCGGCCGCGCCCGAGGCCACCGACTCGAGCACCGTCGTCAGATCGAGCCCGGCGCGATGGGCATAGAGCAGCGCCTCGCAGACACCGATCATGCTCGCAGCGACCAGCGTTTGGTTGACCATCTTCGTGTGCTGGCCGGCCCCCGGACCGCCCTGGCGGACGAACGTCTTGCCCATCGCCTGCCAACAGGGTGTCAGGGCCTGCACCACGTCGGTATCGCCGCCGATCATGATCGACAAAGCTGCGTTGCGAGCACCGACGTCGCCGCCCGACACGGGCGCATCGACACTCCGCACACCGCGAGCCGCAGCCTGCTGGGCGATCTCGACCGCCAGAGACGGCTCGCTGGTTGTCATATCGACGACGATGTTTCCCTTGGCACAACCGGCTAAAACGCCCCTTTCGCCGAGTATCGTGCAGCGAACGTCGTCCGGATACCCCACGATCGTGAAGATCACGTCCGATGCTTCGGCCACGGCCCGTGGACCGTCGGCCCAAACCGCGCCCTGCTCCAAGAGCGGTTCCGCTTTCTCCCGTGTGCGGTTATACACGGTCGCCGAATATCCGGCATCCAGCAGATGACCGCACATACTGCGGCCCATCACCCCGGTGCCAATCCAACCGATACGTGTCTCAGAGGGTACAATACGAAGTGATAGCATCACGGCAAAAGTTCCTTTCCAAAAAATCGGGTAGCACCGACACCTGTCCGCAACAGGCGCTGCCAATAAAATAGACGAACTCGGGCAGGTGTCGGTGAACGCAGCACAGAAGGTTTTCCGGTTCGCTCCGCGTATCAGCCTCTTGTCGCCAGGGCGACACCGACACTCGTCCGGTCATGCGATCAAGTATCACCAAGCGTACTGCCGGACGAGTGTCGGTGCTACCCTTTCCCACTAACAAACTACCAGCGATCCTCGGGGCGTTGAAAAATCTCGTTGAAGATGATCGCCCGGCGAACATCTTCCGGGCCGCTGAAAATTGGCAATATAGGCGAAACATCGCCCGCCGAAATCGGATCGTTTCTGCGTTCCGACTCGTCGTCGCCCGAGGTCTCCTCATACGGATCCTGCGTCAGGGTAGCGCCGGTCGTCGCCGAGGGCAGCTCGGAAAGCCGTCCTACCCGGTGATCGAACGTCGCATGCAAACGGTCTTCGAGTTTATCATTGGCCAGCCCGACCTCTTCACCGAGACGGCTCGTATGCTCTTCAAAAGCGCTGCCCCCAACATGCTCTTCGACGTGGGCCGCAACGCCTCGGCCCGAGGGTACCTGCTCGATCGGCTCGGCTGAAATGAGTTCGGCGGTTACCAGACGCCGCGGCGGTTCATCCGGTTCGACCACCTGGGCCACGACGACCGGCTCGGCCACCGCCACTTCCGCCTGTTGTCGTCCAGCCTGTTGTCCGGCTTGTTTCTGAGCCGCACGGCGCAGGAATTTTTCAATCTCGTTGGACAACTGATCAGGCCGCGCTCCGCGTGGCGGCTGCGGGCCCGGCTTCGGCGCCCCTGGTTTTTGCGCCTGAGCCGCCCCCCCTTTTTTCATGAGCCACTGGCCGACAGCCCAAGCGATGAAGATCACAATCGGGATGAGCGGTTGCAGGATGTCCTCGACATCGGCCAGCAGAAATAGTACCGCGTGATACATAGTGCCCTCGACCCTCTATTTCCTGACGGCCACGCTGGTCCCGGCAATCGATTGTCGCATGTCCGTATCGGCCTGGACGTTTCGCAGCTTGTAATAATCCATGATCCCCAGTTGGCCTGTGGTGAGCGCCTCGGTCATCGCCTTCGGCACTTCGGCCTCCGCTTCAACCAGGTGGGCCCGGTTTTCTTCGATCTTCGAAAAGTTTTCCTGCTCCTCTGCGATGGCCATCGCGCGACGCCCCTCGGCCTGCGCCCGAGCCACGCGCGTGTCCGCCTCGGCCTGATCGGCTTGCAGTTTCGCGCCGATGTTGTCGCCCACGTCGATGTCGGCGATGTCGATCGAAACAATCTCGTAGGCGGTCTGGGAATCGAGCCGACGTGCCAAAACTGTTTTGGTAATCCGATCGGGATTCTCCAGAACCACGGCGTGCGTGTCCGACGAACCGATGGCGCTGACAATGCCCTCGCCAACCCGAGCGACGATGGTCTCTTCGGTCGCTCCACCGATCAGTTGATCTAGATTGGCGCGGACCGTCACCCGCGCGCGAACCTTCAACTGGATGCCGTCCTTCGCGATCGCGTCGAGCGTACGCCGCTTGCCTTCCCGCGGCGGACAATCGATGACCCGCGGATAAACACTCGTTTGCACCGCCTCCAGAATGTTTCGGCCCGCCAGGTCGATGGCCGTGGCCTGCTTGAAACCAAGTTCGACAATTTTGGCCTTATGCGCGGCGATGATCGCACGAATGACCAGCGGCACATTTCCTCCGGCCAGATAATGTGCCTCGAGCCCCTTGGTCGTGATTCCCCAATCTTCCCCGAGCCCCGCCTGCCCGGCCATGATCTTGCTGCGGAGGATGACCGTCGGGTTCACTTTGCGAAAAGTCATCCGTAGCAAGTCGATCAGGCCGATCCCCGCATTGGTCGAAACCGATTGAATCCACAACCGAAAGTAGCGGGCAAAGATAGCCAGGAACACCAGCCCAACCATCAACAGGCCCAGCATCGCCGCCAGCGGCGCCCACGGTGGGAGGGCCGCCAATAGGAACGTCGAGTGAACATTCATGTTACCGATTCCTAATCCAGCATCGTGATTTCTTCATGAACTCAGTGACGGAAGCACCCCAGCTGCTGATGAATGAGCCACCAAGTCTGCCGAGATACAGCAGCCGGGGTGCTGGCCACGCATCCTCCGCGAGGCGCTATGCTTCTTGTATCGACTTTCGCTGCTTTGTCAAGACAGGGGCCCTTTCAAGATAGGGGCTCGTCGAGCGAGTCGAGACCCAACTCGTCGAGCGGCCGCGACAGCAGGTCCTCGGCATCGTCGTCCGCCGGGCGCTCATCTGCTTTGGCCGGTCGGACCACGACACGATTCGATTTCACTTCCACCACCAGCACCCGCTGGCCCGGGTCGATCGCCATCCCCTGGCTCACCGCGTCGATGGTCCGGCCCTCGATGACGATCGCACCGCTGGGCAACATGGGCGACTTGACCACGCCGAACTTTCCGATCAGGGCCTTTTTCTCGTCTTTGGGCAGAACTTCTTCCTCGGTGGGCAGCCCCAGCAAGATACGCCGACCGATCGGCGTCTGGGGCAAGTATTTCAAAGCCAAGACAACCGACGTGGTAACCGAGACAAACGCCAAGGTGACAAACCCAAAACCGGTCATCATTCCATGGTACGTGAACGCCATCACGATCGATCCCATCACCGAGGCGCAAGCCAGAAAGCACAACACACCGCCCGACGGAATGAAAATCTCCATTACGATCAGTGCGCAGCCCAAAAGCATGAGCAAGGCAGACCAGGCAAGTGGATCAAGCAGATTCATGGCGTCGGGTTCGTTCGATACTACAAAACGGTAACGGTTCGCGGGCGTTTCTTTTTTTCGTAGCGATCTTCCTTCTTTGCGACTTGGTGCCTTTGCGTGAGCCTTTCTTCGGTTGCGGTTGCGGCCTCGCGGCTACGCCTCGCGAGCCTGCACGATCACCCGATTCCCGTGGACCTCGACGACGACAATCGGTGTGCCCCGTTCGATCGCCTCGCCGTCGGAAATCACATCGAGCAGTTCCTGGTCAACCGTCGCTTTTCCCGCCGGCGTCAACGTCGTCGTCGTCACGCCCTCATGGCCCAGCAGGTGCTGATAATCGACGACCGCTTCACGCTGCACTTGCTCGGCAAGTTCCTCGGCATCGAGTGGGTTGAGCATCATGCGGTTGAAGACCGGCGAATGTGGTAGGTATCGGCGCATCATAACCGACGCTGCAATCATGCCCATCGCCGCAACACAAACCACCATCACCGAACGACGCAGATCGCCAAGCTCGGCATTGGTTTGCGGAAACACGAACGTCTGGCTCGCCAACACCAGCGAGGCAATGATCATCAGCCCACCGCCCAAGCCGAACACGCCGAAACCGGGCAACACAAAGATCTCCAACAACAGGAACGTAAGCCCGCCCAAGAATAATATAATCTCCAGCCAGGTGGCCGTCTGCACGGTGAACTTACTCCAAAAGAAAAGCAAGAACGCCACGCACGCCACAAAACCGCCGATCCCGATGCCCGGCATTTGAAACTCCGCGTATAAGCCGATAAACGCGATAAACAATAGTAAGGCGGCCATGCCCGGACTGGCCAGCACCTCGACCATCATGTCGGCCCAGCCGGGTTGAACCACTCGCGGATCAACTTCCAGACCAAAGTGTTGTTTCAACTGCTCGAAGTCCTCGACGGTTGCCCAGGCCAGCCCCAATTGTTTCGCACGCCGACCGTCCACCTCGAGCGGCCGTGCGTCGGCAGTAACCACCTCGCCCTGCCGCCAGTCGTCTGGTGAGTCCTGATCCGCGAGTTCCTCTTCCGAGAAGTATTGAACCTCGCCGCTGGTGCGATGCTCGTATCGAAAGACCGTCAACTCGGGATCCAGTGTGGCGGCAGTCAGTGACCAGGAGCGTTCGTTTTCCGCGACCATCGGCCACTGGCGAACCGCTTCGCGGACGGCTCGATTCGTTTCTGCGTCGAGCAGATCGCTCCCCTCACCACCCAGGGTCGCCTCGGGCCGCATGAACAACTGCTGACAACCGAGTGCGACCAGTGCCGCCTCTGCCCGAGCTTGGCCGGTGACATAGGCGACCGTGCGAACACGGCCCGGGTCGATGTCGGCGAGATAATTTGCCAACGCCATGCTGTCCTGGAGCGAGCCGCCCGGGCTGTCAATCTGCACCAAGACGAAATTCACCTCGCCGGCGGCCAACTGTTTTGCGATCGTCTTCTTCAGGCTGCTCGCGGTCAGCGGATCGATCGATCGGTCCAATCGAATCTGGATCGGTTTCCAGTCGCCGCCGAGTGAGGGATCGTCTCTCAGCGCATCGGCCGATAGCCCGTAGGCTCGTGCGAGCGAAGATCGATCCTTTGCCAGATATTTGGCGAATCGCATTTCGCGGGCGGCGCGACCGGTGAAGTTTCCCATCTGGCCATGCGGGATCAACACTTCCGCCGATTCCACAATGCGCGTTTTCTCGAGATCTTCGAGATCCTGTTTCAGTACATACTCGATGCTCACTTCGGTCTCGACCTTGATGACCTCTAGATCGCGATCGAGCATGCCGAGCGCCACAGCCAAAGGGATCGTTCGGCGCCGCGATGCGATTTCGCGATAGTTGCCAAGCACGGGCGGCTCGATGGCCTGATCGCTCGGTTCATCCACGCCGGCGCTGCCGATCTCGGCGTCGGCCTTCATCACGATTTCGTCGCAGGCCATCGCCACGAGCACGGCATGCCCTTGGATCGATCGCGGGATGTAGGCCACCGTTTTGATGTCGTCCAGCTGTTGACTGGTAAGAAAGCGGGCAATTTCCATCGCACGCGACACGGCGCTGCCCTGCCCGGCCTCGGTGGCGCCCGGGGCAAGTTCCAGCACCAAGACCCGTGGACCATCGGCCGACATCGTACTCAGTGCACGCAGAATCATTTGCTTCGCTCGTTGATCGGCGCTGCCGGTGATGGGCAACGAAAGGCGAATGAGTCGCCCTTGTGGCTTGCCCTCGCTTTTTGCGCTGTCGTCGCCGATCGTCGCTACGGATTTGGCGCCGCTGTCGTCAGCGGCCGGCACGGTTGTGGCCGACAACCCCGCCAGGCAGACGAGCGCAAGCAGACCCCAAAGCGTGGCACGTCGGCCCGGTTGACCCGACGTGACGCGAAGATCGGGATTCGGTGAAGGCGAAGTCATACGAAGCGAACCATGAGATTGAATCGAGGAAATCGAATTGAACGGTCGCGCAAGTATAGAATACTATTGACGTTATTGGTGTACGGCCGCCACCTATTATAGCGCTCGATCGGGTGGGGGGAAAGTCGAGTCGCAGCGCCTGGCCCCCTGGTGCCTTGAGACGCAGCGTAATCGGTTGGTTTTTGTTTGGCTCATGGTAGAGGACCTCCCCCAAGTCAGCGTATAACTAGGATAGAGGTAGACACAGTGCGGCCGCTGGTCGACACAGGCGACTCGCCGTGGCGAGCCGCAACCCAGGGAAGATAGCCACAAGAAGCACTACAACAAAAGATTCATTTAGCCACCGATGAAACACGGATTCAGCACAGATACATTCATCAGGTTGTCGCAGCAACCCAATGCGCATCGGTTGCCACGGTGGGTCCGCCAGGGCCCTAGTTGGCTCGCCAGTTTCGCGCTCCATTTGGTGATGTTGGTGGTTCTGGGCTTGTGGATTATTCCGGTGGTCGCGCTGCCGGAAGTGATGCTCCAGTCGTTGCCGGCCCTGACCGAGGAAGAAAGCCTTGAGGAACTCCAGCCGGTCGAGATGCAGCAACTCGACGACGACATGGCCGCGCTGAGCGAACTCGTTCCTGATGCGTCGGCCGACGCCGCGCCGAGCGAGGTCGAGCTGGGTCCGGCCGATCTGTTGGAAGCCGAACCGGCCAGCTTGACGCTGGATAACTTTTCCGAGCAGACGGCTCTGAAGGACGACCTGCTTACTGAAGTCGGCGGCGGGCAAAGCAGCGCATTGAGTGGACGCACGTCAACAAACCGGCGGCAGAGCGTCAAACAATATGGCGGCACCGCAAGAAGCGAGGCCGTGGTCGCCATGGCCTTGAAGTGGCTGGCGGATCATCAAAACCCTGACGGCAGTTGGAGCTTCGATCATCGGAGCGGGCCGTGCAACGGTCGTTGTCGAAATCCCGGGTCGTTTAGCGGGGCGCGGAACGGCGCGACGGCGATCGCTTTACTCCCATTTCTCGGCGCGGGCATCACGCACAAGGAAGGCAAGTACAAGCAAAACGTGGAAGACGGCCTCTACTATCTGTTGCGGTCGATGAACGTGGCCCGGGATCGGGGGTCGTTTCACGACCAAGGCAATATGTACTCACACGGCCTGGCGACGATCGCGCTGTGCGAGGCCTATGCGATGACCCAGGACCGTGGACTGCGCGACCCTGCGCAGCACGCGATCAACTTCATCCAATTCGCACAGGATCCTTACGGAGGCGGCTGGCGGTACACGGTCAAACAGAAAGGCGACACCTCGGTCGTCGGCTGGCAAATCATGGCACTCAAAAGCGGATATATGGGCTATTTGATCATTGATCCGAAGGTAATCACCAACTCGATTCGGTTCCTTGACAGCGTTCAGACCGAGCGGGGTGCGGCCTACGGATATCAATCTCCAGGCGAAAGCATCACAACCACCGCGATCGGTTTGCTTTGTCGCATGTACTTGGGCTGGGAGATGGACCATCCGGCATTGGAACAGGGCGTGCAATATCTTGCCGGGAAAGGGCCATCGCAAACTAATTTGTACTACGACTACTACGCCACGCAGGTCCTGTTCCACTTTACCGAAGGCCAGGGCCCGATGTGGCAGCAATGGAACAACAAGCTGCGAGAATATCTGATCGGCACCCAGTTGACGCAAGACCACGAAAAAGGGAGCTGGTTTGTTTCCGATCCGCACGTGTTGTCCGGCGGCCGGCTCTATTGTACGGCGATGTCGACGATGATTCTGGAAGTCTACTATCGGCATATGCCCATCTATCAAGCGGAAGCGACCAAATCTGATTTTCCTGAATGAGCGGTAGCAAGCCAATGGAAGACTCACGCAAAGGCGCAGAGACGCAAAGGAAGAAAAAAGAGGTCTGTCTATCATTTGCTGAGCCGTGAAAGGCTGCGATTTTCGTTTGTAGGTACTCGACGGCTCGTTGCAATTGAGGGTCGAGCGGCGCCGAGTCGGTGGCAGGCTCGGCGCCGAATCGATCGCGCTCGAACCGGACCTCGATCCGCTGCTTCTGTTGCTTTTCGGTCAACGGCACGAGGAAGCCCGGATCGGGCACGACGCCCCAATCTTCCGATTCGGGCATGTCCCGCGATCGGCGATGGATGTTCTTGCCCGAAGGGCGATGGTAGTTGGCCGCGGTGAGTTTGAGCAAGCTGCGACCGCTTTCGGTGTAAACGACGTGCTGTACGGTTCCTTTGCCATAGGTTCGTTCGCCTATCACCACAGCGCGGCCATGGTCCTGTAAACAGGCGGCCAGGATCTCGCTGGCCGAAGCCGAATTGCCGTTAACGAGGATAGCGAGCGGAATCTTTTGATATGGCCCGTCGCCGCTGGCGGTGTACGTTTCCTCCACCACCGCATGTCGGCCGCGGATGCTGACGATCTGTTGGCCCGCGGAGAGAAACTGGTCGCAGGCGTCGACGGCCGCATCGAGTGCCCCGCCCAGATTGTCCCGCACGTCGAGCAGCAGCGCTTCGACGTGTTGATCGGCAACTTCTTGCAACACCGCCGCAAGTTCATCGACCGTTTTGCCACCGAAGTTGACGATTCGCAGATATCCGATCCGCCGATCGGCGGCCAGACGAAAGTCCCACCGGCCGTTTTCATCGCGGGCGTCGCCCAGCACACTCGGCGTGTTGATGATTGCCCGCAGGACGGTGATCAGAACGAGCGTGGTATCGCCCTCGTGCAGAACTTTGAGCTGCACCGGGTCACCGACCTGGCCGCGAATCCGCCGCATCAGTTCGATCATCGAGTGGCCCGCCGTGCTCTTGGAGTCGACGGCCACGATTTTGTCGCCGGCGCGGATTCCGGCCCGACGGGCTGGCGTGTCAGGTCGTGGCGGATTGACGACGGTCAGTAGCGGCGGGTCACCGAGCATGCGAATCTCGATGCCGATGCCGGCGAACTGCTGGTCGAGCTCGGCGTTGAACAGATCGGCGTCGCGAGCGCTGATGAACGCCGAATGTTCGTCGCCCCGCTCGGCGAGCCGGCCGACCATGCCCCGCATGGCTCCGTCAAACAGCTCTTGCGGCGGCACCTGCTCGAGCGCCACGCGGTCGATGGCCTCGATCGCCTGAGCCAGATAGCGGCCGTAGCGGTTGTGCTCGGCCCGCACGTGGCAGACGCAAGAGACGACGAGCATGACGACGATGACGGTGATGTTACGGGGAGACATTTTGAATGCGGAAGTCGGAATGCGGAGTGCGGAGTTGGGGAAAGTTGTTGGTTGTCAGTTGCTGGTTGCTAGTTTTTTGGTTCGTGTTCTGCTGTCGTTGTTTGAAAAGGTTCCTGTTTTCGATCGCGCCTTATAGGGGGGGCCAGGGCTGTTTGATAAGGGGCGCTTTCTCGAATAGTCGAACGTTTCGAATGCGGAGTGCGGAAGTCGGAATGCGGAAGGAAAAGTCGGGTAGCACCGTCGATTTTTGCGGAGGGATCATCGCCATCGGTTTCGAGTATTCGCAAAATCGCCGGTGTGGCGTAGCCACAAGAGGATTCGGACGACGGGTGGCAGAGCATCGGTCACGTGCCCCCTACGCACCTGCCAGACGTAGCCTAGCGGCTATTGTCTACTTGCTAAATGGTCAAAAACGTGCCGCGATCTTAACAATCACGACAACCAACATAGCAAATTCTGTGTGAAAATCAAGGTTCGTTTTTGACCACCCCGAATACAGGGGGGGGGGAAGTTGTAGTGGGGAAGGGGGAAGGAATAATGGCAAAATCCGAATGTCGAAATCCGAAACAGAACTAGAACAGTTCCTGGGACTTTTTCTGGCTCGCACTCAGCTTCAGGGCACCAAATGATTCCCCATTCGTTGTGTTGCGATGCCAGCCGAAGAACGAGTCTCGAACTATTGTTTCTCTGCTTGTGGCAAAGAATGACTTCAAATCCCGCAATGCCGCAGACTTCAAGAATTCCGCGTAAACTGTGATTGTTCCTTTGGGGATTTCAAAATGGATGGTACGTTTACGAAAATCAATCTGTGATACTATTTCCCATGAATAGAACTTGTACCAGATAATCCTAATACCGAGTTTTAAGCCTGCTTCATGAAACTCCAGGAATACTGATTCATTGCCTTTCATTTTTGCAACGAAATGGTATTCCAGAACTTTCTTTTTTCGAATGCCGTAGATCCACAATCCAATCGCACCAGCAAATGCACACCAAGAAGCCCCGCCCCCAGCTGAATTCGCAGGCTACCATCCCCCCCCCTTTTTTTTTTACGGATGAATCAATAATAAAGAATACAACAACGAGAATAAAAGTGTAGATCATCCATAAAAAACTGTCTTTTGTTTCCGCAAACAGAGTCCGTTTTTTGAGCAACAGTTCCGATACATTCCTCTCGACTATGACGTCCATTACATAGGCTCTTAGCAGCGACTCGAAATGGCCTTATTAAACGTCTCGAACGAGAACGGTTCCTGGAACCTTTTTCGGCCTCAGTCCCGTGACTTGGATGCTTCAAACTCGAATAACCGATCCATCACACTGCTTGTGCGCGCAAGGAGAGTTTCGTCCCAAGGCATCATTTCGGCAATCAACGTTTTGTCATAGCCGATGTTTCGTAACGCTTGGGCCACCTCTTCCCATGGCACATCGCCCTCCCCCAAATCACAGAAGCTATAGCTGCCCTGCCAGCCGAAGTTTTCTTTATAGCCCTTGATGTGAACTCGTTTGATACGGTCGCCCAAGAGTTCAATCCAGTGCGGCGGATGCTGCTGGTATCCAAGGCAGTTGCCCACGTCAAAATAGACGCCCAGTCGGTCGCTTCCAAAGGAATCGATAAACTCGATCAGCTCGATTGGTGAATAGAACATACCGTTCCACACGTTTTCTAGGCACAGATCGACGCCAACCTCTTCGGCCGTTTCAAGCAGCGATGTGACTGCCTCGCGACAACGCTGCATGGCCCTGTCGTAGCGAACCAACTCGCCCGGATAGATGGGGCTCTTTACAACCCCTGGCACATAGAGGCACGCTTCCACGCCAAGCCAGGCCGCCCGTTCGAGAGCAGCCTTGTTCAATTGTAGGGCCTGCTGCCGAACGGTTTCGTCATTGCTGACGGGATTCAATGCCCATGACATGCCGTTGGCCATAGTTTGAACAACGACACCGGAGTCGTCGATCTGGCGTCGTATCGCCTCGCACTCCGATTGCGTGGAATTTGGTGTGAGAACTCCCTCGACACCAACGCACAACTCCAAGCCGTCAAAGCCGGCCTCTTTCGCCGAGGCCAGCGCGTCGTCGATCGGATGGCTGCCTGCCAGGCCATGTTTCATAGACCAGTAGCTGATGGCTTTGATCATTTCGGAACCTCGTGATGGTGAAATCGAGACTTGCCTGAAAGGCTATTATTTAGGGACCAAGAATGAAATAGCCTGAATCATGCTAATTCTGTAACTATTCCAACTTGTGATTAGCCGACGTCGTGTCGTCAAGTCTGGTCAGCCGCCATTCTGACGCAACACCCGGCCCGATGCAATGGAATTCAGATTTGCCGAAGCAATAACGCTACCGCAGCCCAGAGCGCCAACCCCATATTTCCCAGATGACTCCGTTCGCTTTGGCATGCAATTTGCGCCAACCCTTTGAAAACAAGGGGTTTGGCGCGTTTCATGCCAATGTGACAGGAGAACCCAATGGGT